>JARCMB010000231.1 GCA_030248825.1 Pseudanabaenaceae cyanobacterium MP8IB2.15
ACGCATTGATCTGAAAGTATGAACGAACAAAGCTTGCAGGCATACTCTGATTTGATTGACCGATTGGTAAGTTGTCCGAATGGGCAGGAAGAAGCGATCGCCAGGCTTTTTCAAACTAATGACGTTCTAAAAGAGGATGAAGCCACCAAAGAAGCGTTTGAGCTGCAATCGCCTGAAACTGCCAATTATGCTCATTTTTCTTGTCATGGATACTTTAATTTTGATAATCCACTTCTGTCTGCCTTACTGCTTGGTGGATGCAAGATATCGCCCATTCCGCCCGACCCTGACTCATCCCGTTATTTGCCAGAGTCAAAAAACTCGGCGATCGACCTGCACAAATGTCTAACGCTAGAAGATATCTTTCGCCTCGATCTGCGTCAATGTCGAATCGTATCGCTTTCTGCCTGTGAGACGGGTATCACCGATTTCACCAGTATAAGTGATGAATACATCGGCTTGCCTAGTGCATTTCTCTATGCTGGAGCTTCCAATGTTTTATCAACTCTATGGTCAGTTACCGATCTGTCAGCAGCACTACTAATGATTCGCTTCTATGAATATTTCCAAAGCAGAGTAGATGGAGGAGTAGGAAAAAATAATGCAACGGTATCACTTAAATTAGCTCAGCAGTGGCTACGGGAACTAACTAGAGATGGCTTTGGAGTATGGATTCAGTCTTGGAAATCCTTATTTAATCTCGAACAAAAACAAGTAATCATAGCTAAATTTGTCAAACAGAAACATCCTTTCGCTTCTCCTTACTACTGGGCAGCATTTCAAGCAATTGGCAAGTAAAAAGAAAATACTGTTAGAGTAATTGCTGAGCGACAACTGCGATAAACTCAGCCGCTCTGAGAACCTGAATATTTTGATAGCTTCCTAAGTTTAAAAGATGCCGATCACCCGAAACAATATAATCAGCCTTCCCTACCACAGCACATTCAACAATAGCATCGTCATCTACATCAGCCTCAATTACTTTGAGCGTACCAGAAATTTCTACTACTTCAGAAAAAATCAAGATTTCGGCGATCGCTCTCTTAGAATCTTCAATAGATAAACCCATCTTTCTTGGTAGTTTTTCTTCTAACTCCGTGAGAATTTCTTTACAGGTAATAGAAATTATCCTATTTTCACGGGTTAGTTGCAAACATTGATATGGGCTACCTCTCCAACCGAACCCCGAAAATAAGATATTTGTGTCGAAAACTACCCTAATCATTAAGCCTCATGCAGTAAATCATCAACCAATGATTCCCGATCGTCTTCGCTCAAGCTATCCCAGTCAAGCCCTCGTTCAGCACTAAGTTGTCGCATTCTTTGTTCGCCGCGATCGAGCGTTGTATTCCACCATGCTTCACGATCGGCATTTAATAACTGCCAAATTGTATATCTGTCCTGCATCGGTAGTTGGTTCACTAAACTGATTACCTGCTCTACTTTAATCCCTATGTTTGCCATAAGCGTAAATATTTCAGCATCGATATATCTTTATATCCTAACAGCTCAACAACGATTGCCTGAAGATAATTGATAATTGTTTTGTTATCGCAAAGATTCGACGATGATGCTGAGCACCAAAAGAATGCTAGCGATCGAACCTGCACGCAACAGCCAAAGCCACATCACCGACCACATCGCCACCACCAGAGAGCCTTCACCAAAAAGGACAGTCAGCACCGAAGAAAGGCATAAACCAAAAATTACCAGCAAATAGAACTGACAAGTTCTGACCGCAAAAAGCAGAAAACGAGAATACCGCGAAGGGAGAGAGAATTTCATAACATTGTCCTGATTCGATCCGATGCTTTGATTGTGAATCGATCGACAAGAAATTGCAGTGTGAAATAGAGAGTTATTTTGGTTTGCAAATGCCGCCAAGAAAGTGAGATTTGGTGTGGTTAGTGCGGAGTGGTGTGGAGTTTCGCTAAGCCCCTCGCTCTATCACAAATAGCAGGTTAAACTAGCTTCTAGCGATAACTTAAGGAGATGCATATGGATTGCCAAGAAGGTCTAGCATTAGTTGAAGAGATTTTAGGCGAACCGCTCAGCAATCTGCATAGCAATATTTTCCGTTTCTCTTGGGAAGGCAAAACATACGAAGGAATGAGTTGTGAGCCTGAAACGAAATACGATTCTGACTATCTCAAGCAACAAGGATCGAAAATTTGGGACATGATGTCAGACACTGTAGGCGATAAAGTGAGGAAAAAGAACTTCAAGCGAGTTCTAGAACGACAAAAGGAACAAAAGCAACTGCTTCAAGAGATCGATAAAGACTCCCAAACGCCCTCCGTCCCATTCGATCCCTTGTTTGTGGGAAGAGAACAGGCGATCGACGATCTAAACACTATGGCAAAGCAGGGTGAGAAAATCATCCTGATCCTCGGTGAAGGTGGCGTTGGTAAAACATCCCTTGCCCAGCAGTACATCAAACATTATGACCTCGAGATCGTTTATCAATTTTTGGCAAGTCCTCAAGATCTCACCCCAGAAGCACTGGTAGAAGACTGCTTGCAACGCTATTTCCAAGAAGAACCAGGACGAGAATTTGGGATTAGT
>JARCMB010000026.1 GCA_030248825.1 Pseudanabaenaceae cyanobacterium MP8IB2.15
GGATTTGTCGATTATAACGAAACTTTAGAAGCATCTGCGGTTAGAGAGGCTAAGGAGGAGACTAGTTTGGATGTGGAGTTGATCGAACTGTTGCATATCTACTCCGATCCAAAGCGCGATCCACGACAACACACGATCAGTACCGTATTTATCGCTACATCGATCGGGCAACCACATGCAGCCGATGATGCCAAGTATCTGGAGATTTTTAATCAATGGGAAATTCCCACGGAACTTTGTTTCGATCATAGCCAAATTCTTCGAGACTACTGGCGTTATCGGCACTACGGTTTGAAACCACGAATATGAAATTACTCTTTAAAGCTAAAATCTTTAAGCCCAGTCGTCTCTGTGCGATCTATCGCAAGATTGGCTCCGAACCTTAAAGATCAGATCGTATGCCACAAACTTTGGTGATTAAAATCGGTACTTCTAGCCTCACTAAACCTGAGTCGGGAGACTTGAATATCAGTGCGATTGCGCGATTAGTCGAAGTGATTGTGCAGTTGCGTCGTCAGGATTATCGTGTGGTGCTGGTTTCATCTGGCGCGGTTGGGGTGGGATGTGCGAGATTAGGTCTTACCGAGCGTCCCCGCAAAATTGCCACCAAGCAGGCCGTGGCAGCCGTAGGTCAAGGGCGATTGATTCGGATTTATGATGATTTTTTTGCGTCTTTACATCAACCTGTCGCCCAAGTCTTACTCACCCGTGCCAATCTCATGCAGCGTCAGCATTATGTCAATGTCCATTCCACTTTTGAGGAGTTATTGGATTTGGGGGTAATTCCGATTGTGAATGAGAATGATACGGTTGCAGTGGAAGAGTTGAAGTTTGGCGATAATGACACACTCTCAGCCCTTGTGGCTAGCCTGATCGAAGCAGATTGGCTGTTCCTGCTCACAGATGTCGATCGACTCTATTCTGCCGATCCGCGTCTAGATCCAGATGCTCAACCAATTATTTCAGTCGATCATCAACAGTTATTAGATTTGGATGTTGATACCGATAGTCAGGGCAGCCAGTGGGGTACAGGTGGGATGGCAACAAAGCTAACGGCAGCCAAGATCGCGGCGGCAGCAGGGGTGAGAACTGCAATTACCAAAGGTAATGAACCTGAGCGGATTTTTGCGATTTTGGCAGGTGAAAATCTCGGCACACAATTCGCGCCGCAGCCTCGTGCCGTCAATGCCCGTAAACGCTGGATTGCCTACGGCATGGTTCCTACAGGCAAGCTATATTTAGACCAAGGGGCGGTGCTGGCATTGACCGAAAAGGGTCGATCGCTCCTCGCGGCGGGAATTATTCAGGTAATCGGCAAGTTCGATGCTCAGGATGCTGTGAGTTTATGCGATCGAACTGGCAAGGAATTTGCTAGAGGCCTTACTAACTACAGCAGCATCGAAATCGAGCAAATCTTGGGCTATAAATCCGAACATATCGCCAAATTATTAGGATTTGAGCCTGAAGCTCCAGTTTCCGACACTGTGGTACATCGAGATAATCTTGTCTTGCTGGAAGGACAGAGTAATTCGGGCATAATGCCATAATTGAGCTAAGTAAGGATCGAGTTAAAGTGCATGAGGTGCAACCATGATTTTGACAGGAGAGCAGCTTGATGCTGTCATGCCCGATGTCAGCCAACTCTTGAGCGATGAGCCAGAAATGGAAAGTTCTCAACACTACATGCAGCTAATGCTTCTTGTCGCCTGTCTGGAGTGGTTGTGGCGAGATCGCGATGATTATTTTATTGGTGCGAATCTGACGATTTATTTCAGTCGTAAACAGCTTAAAAATAGAGATTTTCGTGGCCCCGACTTTTTTCTGGTCAAGCAAACCGAGAAGAAACCTCGGAACTCTTGGGTGGTTTGGGAAGAAGATGGTAAGTATCCCAATTTGATTGTTGAGTTGTTATCTGATTCCACTGCTGGGGTCGATCGAGCCATTAAAAAAGAGCTTTATCAAGATCGATTCCGCACACCAGAGTACTTCTGGTTTTCGCCAACAACTTTGGAATTTCAAGGCTTTCGGCTGGTAGGGCATCAATACTATGAAATTTTACCTGATGCTCAAGGTCGGCGATGGAGTGAAGAATTAGGATTATATTTGGGCATTCACGATCGAAACCTACGTTACTTTGCTGCCGATGGTTATATGATGTTGACCTCTGATGAATTTGCCGTGCAGTTAGCTCAAGATCTAGAGCGATCGAAAAGAGTCGGAGAGGAAGCTCTAAGACTTGCAGAGCGGGTTCAATTGGAATTAGCCGAACAACAGCAACGATCGCAAGCACAGTTAGATCAAGAGCAACAACGATCGAACAGACTAGCTGACCAGTTACGATCATTCGGCATTAATCCAGAATTATAATAATCTATGCGTTACCGTCGATTTGGCAAAACAGAGATGATGTTGTCGGTATTCTCATTTGGCACGATGCGCTATCTGGCATCCGAAGCAAATGCGATCGACACAACTTTTAAGGCGGTCGAACTTGGGATTAATCATCTCGAAACGGCGAAGGGATATGGCAAAAGTGAGCAGTTTATTGGTGCAGCTTTTAAAGCGGGATTATCGAAGCAACGCGATCGACTTTATGTCACAACCAAAATTCCTCCCACCAAAGATGCCGATTCAATGCGACGGTCGATCGAACAGTCCTTACAAAAGATGAACCTAGACTACATCGATAACTTCGACATTCATGGCATCAATACCTCGGAACATTTAGAAATGGTGCGGAAGTCTAAAAATGGCTGTATGCAAGCTGTGCAAGAAGCAATTGACCAAAAGATCGTTCGTCATGTTGGGTTTTCGACGCATGGATCTTTGGAAGTAATTTTAGCTTCGATCGACACCGATCTATTTGCCTCAGTTAACCTGCATTACTACTATTTCAACCAACGCAATGCTGCCGCCGTGCAGTTAGCGCATGAAAAAGATATGGGAGTATTTATCATTTCTCCTTCCGATAAAGGCGGGATGCTCTACACTCCACCGCAAAAATTAGAAGAACTCTGTCATCCCTACACACCAATTCAATTTAACGATCGATGGTTGCTATCCGACCCCAGAGTGCATACCCTAAGTCTTGGTGCTGCTGACCCTACAGAGTTTGAACCTCATCGCACAGCATGGGATATTGATGCGCCGTTAAGCGATCTAGAACAATCAATTTTGCAAAGATTAGATAACCAATATCTAGAGCTAGGCAAAGATCGATGTTCCCAATGCTATAAATGCTTACCCTGTCCTGAAAACATTAATATCCCAGAAGTTTTGAGATTACGGAATCTGTCGATCGCCTTCAATCTAGAAGAATTTGGCAAATACCGTTACAAGATGTTTGAAAATGCTGGACATTGGTTTCCTGGTGCAAAAGCCAGTAAATGTACCGATTGCGGGGATTGTTTACCACGTTGCCCCGAACAATTGGATATTCCTCAATTACTGCGAGACAGTCACAAACGTTTACAGGGCAGTGAAGGCAAACGTCTGTGGGATTAAGCTACAATTAAGTGACTTGAGAAGATCACGAAATTTATGAGAGCTAACTTCATCCTTCGACTTGCAGTTCCTGTAGCCTTGCTGATGGCAGCAGTGATCTTTGCTGATGGCAGTCGATCGCAGGAAGTCTCAATTCCCTTAGAACCTGTTAAACCCAGCATGTGGTGGATCATCGATCGATTGGAGCAAGGGTTGGTTGAAGATTGGTCGATCGTGCCAAAGGCAAGGCAAGTAGTTGTCACGGTTAACCAAGGCTCATGGGCGACGAAGGATTATCTCAATCGCTATGCGATGCTCGAAAAATTAGGTGATGCTGTGTCCGATCGAAACTACAGTATTCTGATTCAAGATACAAGACGCAATCGCTTAGTTGAATACGCCAGAGTTAAAGGGATATGGCAAGTAGAACCGCTTTCTCTGGGAGCTAATCCATTTCGTCCGATTCTTCCCAGCTTTTTTAGTAGGTAATTTTTAAAGCTTTTCTATATTCATCTGAAGAATACACAACGTATAATTTCAATAGTATCTGAGTAAGTCATCATGATTGTTGAAACAATGAAACTTTTAAGAGGCTAATCATGAGTATTGCGTTGAGGCTAGAACAAGAACAGTTCATTCAGCAAAAGCTAGAGAGTGGTAAGTATAGATCTGCGGATGAGGTGATTTTTGAAGCGTTTCGATTGCTTGAAGAAAGGGATAAGCATTACGAGCAGTGGCTTCAGGATACTCGTCAAAAGGTACAGGCTGGGCTAGAGCAATTAGATCGTGGAGAGGGAATTGATGGGGAGGTTGTGATGGCGAGATTTAGAGAAAAGATTCGGATTGCACGCGAGAATCAGAAATGAGAAGCTATATTATCTCGCCGCTTGCCAGTCGAGATTTAGATGAAGTTTTTGATTATTTTGTCGATCGAAGTATCGATGCAGGAGAGCAATTTATTGAGGATTTCAATAAAAAATGCCGTAATTTGGTGGCTTTCCCTAATATTGGACGTGCCTATGCAGAAATAGATTCTTCATTGCGTGGTATTCCATTAAGCGGTTACATAGTTTTCTATCGAGTATCTGAAGTTTCGGTTGAGATAGTCAGGGTGGTTAGTGGATATCGTGATTTAGAAGCTTTGTTTCCTGAAAGTAATGATATAGATTGGCGATCGACATATCAGAAGATTGCTTGAGTACTTCTAAGTCTAATCTTCCTTTTTCTTAGTCCGCTTTTTCTTCTCGACTTTGAGCAATGGCACACTTAGGGCTTCATAGAGGCTAAATAGATACTCTATGCGGTTGAGTTCGTTTACAAAGGGTTGCGGACGATAACAGAGGTCTACGGCTTTGTCTAATGCTTGATGCGCTTTTACTAGGTCGGGCGGCATGGTTAGCGGATCGTAGAGGTCGGCGAGGCTGCTATCGGGATATTTTAATCTTGTGTCTAATACTGCTTGTGCGGTGGTTTCGACTTTCTGTTTTTGTTTGTCGCTGATGTTTTCAGGGAATGGATAATTGTTGTAAACGATTGTACTCGAATAATCAAAACGACTTTCTAATCTTCCACACACATACCTAACCCAAGTCATGTGCATTTCTGAATTAAGAAGACCGAAAGAATATAGGCTTGCATCTGGTATAACTTGAAGTTTATTACTAGCAATTATACTAACGTCCAGAAATCCAATCGGAATATATTTTCGCTTTTCCGAAGAAACTTCAGGAACTGCGAGGTAATTACTTTTGGGTTGTCTATCAGTTTGAAATAGAGAAGGATAATCTGCCCATCTTTGCGTATTTTTGTCCGTACTTTTGGATCTAAATTCTTTAACAGACTCAATTCTTGATAATACGGATGGCATAGTACGCAAGTCATTTGGAGAAATACCATGCAGCCATAGACAATAACGAGGGTTCCCATTGATTAGCTCATTTGAGCCGATATATTGCCTTAAATACTTTTGAGAAACGCTTTCTTTTATCGCTAACTCATTAGCTTGTTTTTTCGTTAATATGAGAAACCCTCCATCAGCTGGCTTACTTCCATTTTTCATTTCAGGTACATTAGAAATTGGCTTAGTTCTTTTTAATACAATTAAATCACTACCTTCGGCTAAATATGGATTGATATTTTTAACTTTCTGCTCTGTTGGTTCACCCTTAATATCTACATAATCAAAAATCCTCTTGTTCTCAACATCTTGCAACCCAAACCCAATAATCACACAATGCACAGCCGCATTACCTTTTGCCTCATTACTCCAGCTAAAAGTACGATGAGCAAAATGGATTTTAACTTTGTATCGGTTATAAAGTTCTTGCCATAAAATCCCAACCTGCTCACCTTGAGAGATAGAACTTGTGCTGACGAAAGCAATACGAACCACCCCTAGCCCCTCCTTGGAAGGAGGGGAACAAGAGTTAAGATATTGAGAGGCTTTTAAGTACCACGCACAGACATAATCTAGAACACCCGCACCATTTACACCCGCAAATACCATTTCCATATCTGACTTCTGCTCAACATTTTGGAGATGCTTACCCACAAAAGGTGGATTACCCAAAATAAAATCAAATACCCCTCTCTCTTGTCCCCCTCCTTGAAAGGAGGGGCTAGGGGAGGTTCCCACCCCTCTCAAATGTTCCCTAATATCCTCCAACACCCCATCTAAATTCTCAAAAATCAAATTATTAGCATACCTAACCACAGTAATACCAACACTTCTCAAAAACTCGTCCCTTATCGCATCATACTCCAAACCTTCCTTGGAAAAATGCTGTCCTCCATCTAACTCGATCGCCAAATTTGCACTTGGACAAAAGAAATCCAAAATATAATTCCCAATAGAATGCTGCCTCCTAAACTTAAAGCCATCTAACTGCTTACCCTGCAAAGCTTTCCACAAAGCCACCTCCGCAGGAGTAGCATTATTCCGAAGTTCCCGCCGAAATTCCTTCTTACTAGAAAGATTACTAATCGCCTTGTGACCACCCCTAACTCCTCTTTGCAAGGAGGAGTTAGGGGTGGTTCTTAAACTATGCCAATCAATCCGCAACGAATTACCATGAACAATTTTTGCAGCCTTCTTCAGAGGCAACCGCACAAAATATTGACCAAACTCATTACTCACCTTGACATTCATTTGATGATCGATCAACCACATCGCCACCTCCGCCACCCGCACCGCAAACTCATCGTACTCAATCCCCGCAAACTGATCCACATCCACCTGAATGATCGAATTAACATCCGTCACCAACTGCCCACCCTTATTCAACTCCAACAAAATCAAAATCTCCAACTCTCGCAACTCGCGATAAGTGATGATCAAGAAATTGCCACAACCACAGGCAGGATCGAGAAAATGTAAATGCGAAATCTTGTTATGCAAGCCCTCAAGTTTGCCCTTATTCCCCTTCGCTTTCTCAAACTCAACATACAAATCATCCAAAAAAAGCGGTTTAATCAACTTTTGGATATTCTTCTCAGACGTATAATGAGCGCCCAAATTTCGCCGTTCCGTCTGATTCATCACCGCCTGAAACATCGACCCGAAAATCGCAGGTGAAATCTTCCCCCAATCAAACGCACAAGCCTCAAGCAACATTTCTCGCATCGGCTTGTCAAACGCCGCAGGCTGCAAAGGTTCCTCAAATAACTTCCCATTTACATAAGGGAATTGTGACAGATTCTCATCTAAATTCCTTAACCGCTTCTCATTTGGCGTATTTAAAACATGAAAGA
>JARCMB010000232.1 GCA_030248825.1 Pseudanabaenaceae cyanobacterium MP8IB2.15
AGTTTTGTCGGAAGCGTGGATTTGCTCGATCGACTTACAAGTTTCAGCCAAAATCAGCGCAGCTTGCTTGCCATCATCTCCGATCAGTCGCGCCACATCGATCTCGACAGGAACCACACCTGCTATTTGCAAGAGTTTTTCGAGTTGTTCAGTAGTTTTTTTGACATGAGAACCCACGATTACCACGCCTGGTCGATCGCCAATCATCGAAACCTCAACTCATCGATATACTCCAACGCATCTCGCAAACTATAGCCACTTTGAAACCAATTCTTAATCCGATCGACTGGCTAGAGATCTGGAACTAACGCGAACTGACTTAATTCCAAGCGATCGCCGATCACTTCTGCAATCGTTTGGGCAATGACTTTACAGCAACTTTGAGGATGAGATAATAGTTGGTCTTCGCTAAGTCTGATCACTAACCATCCTTTACTATTCAAGAATCGATCGCGTCGATCATCATACGGCTCATCGATTTCGATATCAATTTCGATGTCAATGTACAGGCTTAACGATCGATCGATATAGGCAAATTCGGCAATGTATGGCTCTGCTAAGTCAGCAGTAAACAGGGTTAAGTCACGATAAATTCTACCCGTAAAGTAGCGATTGAGATGAATTGCAAACCCTGACTGATTGGCGGTTTGATTAAAGGCTAGGCTGACCGAATTTCGATCGTCATCTTGAGGCTGAGTATTTTTGAGTTGGAGCAGCAGTTGCATCTGCCTAAACTCTTTGATGTTCTCTGGACTGAGGATATTTGCTAACTCAGCTTCGTGCGCTTTTTCTTTCTGTTCGTAGAGATCGATTTGCCTGACATAATCTGCTAAGCCTTTGTCGTAAATGCGCTTGCGTTGCCGATAAGCTGATTGCATTAACCAAGCATGAGCCGCGATCGATCCCGCCCCAATTAGAAAAATTACGATCCCCAGTGCTGGGATCGATATTGCTGTAGCTAGACCGAGCAGCAAAGCTCCCAACGACTCCACGATCAACAATCTCTGGTTGAAAGGCTGGGGTTCAGGCTCAGGCTTTACTGGTCGATCGAGCATAAATTGTGGTGTGGCGGGAATAACATTCTGGAGAGCTAGGATTGGCTCAGGAATAATTACAACTGGATAGGTCATCGGGAAAATGGGTAGAAACCCCGTCGTAGAAAGACGGCTTTGTATTAGAATGGTGAAGCTAAGAGCGATAACCAAGCTTTTAGCAAGCAAAATAACTTTTAAAAACCGCAGGGCTTGCGGGGGTTAGTCTGTGGAGCGAACGTAAGACCATAAAACTCATTGAGGGTAGAGGCTGTTGCGAAACCCCATTACTGGGAAGAAACAGAAACCTAAGTCGTGAGTCTTAGGAATCACCGTTGCTTTAGCTCGGTGAGGATGTCAAGTAGCTTCGATCTGTAAATGCCCTCTCTCAGAATTGGAAGAGGGCCAAGGGGGACTATTCTAGCAAGCTACGCAACATCCAAGCAGTTTTTTCGTGGACTTGCATTCTCTGGGTCAGCAAGTCTGATGTGGGTTCATCACTAACCTTATCTGATTGGGGAAAGATCGATCGAGCGGTACGAACTACAGCTTCCTGCCCTTCAATTAGCAGCGAGATCATTTCTTCAGCTTTAGGAACTTCGGTCGTTTCGGGAATACTGCTGAGTTTGCTATAGGCTGAGTAGGAACCAGGAGCAGGGAAGCCTAAGGCTCTGATCCGCTCGGCGATTAGATCTACAGCCAGAGCTAGCTCTGTATATTGAGTTTCAAACATCAGATGTAAAGTTTGGAACATTGGGCCAGTGACATTCCAATGAAAATAATGAGTTTTGAGATACAGAGTGTAAGTATCGGCAAGTAATCGTGATAATCCTTCGGCGATTGCTTTTCGATCTTTTTCATCAATCCCAAGATTGATTGCAGTTGGAGATGAGTTTTTTGACTTAGACATAAGTTTTACCCTTAAAATTTCAAATATTTGAGTCCCATCATAGCTTAGCTCGACACCAGAGCCGATTACCATAAGCCATTGGGGGGATTTAAAGACATCCTGTTCAACTTGAACAACAGCCCGATCGGATCGAGGCTCTATTCTCCCTCTCCTTCACGGAGAGGGGCTAGGGGTGAGGGTCTTATTACTTTTGCACTTCTGCAAGTTTGGCTTCCATTTCTGCTAATTCCAATGCACCTGAGAAAGTTAGACCATTCATCACAAAAGCTGGCGTGCCATTGATCCCAAGCGACTTGCCGAGTTCGACATCTTTAGCGATCGAATTTTTAGCGGCGACACTATTCCGATCTGTGTTGAACTTGGTGAGGTTCAGGTTCAAATCCTTGGCAATTGAGACATAGAGGTCTTCGCCTAGCTGTTTTTGCTGATCGAATAGTCGATCGTGATATTCCCAAAACTTCCCCTGCTGTTGTGCTGCCCATGATGCTTGCGCTGCTGCTTGAGCTTCGGGATGCAGTTCGGTGAGCGGGAATTGCTTGTAAGTCAGCGTTACTTTATCCCCGTGCGCTGCCATGAATTGTTTAATTGTGATGTGCGCCCTAGAGCAGTATGGACATTGAAAGTCAGAAAATTCAGCCAGCACAATCTTCTGGCTGGTGGCTCCCGTCACAGGAGAATCGCGGATCACCAGCTTCGGTTCAGCCTTAATCTGATCGAGGACTTTCTGACGCAACTCACCTTGGCGTGACTTTTGGTTTTGCTGATAGGCTTGGACTGACTCCAAAATCACCTCAGGGTGCTTGCGAATCACATCCAATACCTTTGCCTCTAAGGCTGCATCTGAGATCTCGCCTTTTGCAGCTTGATCGGGTGAGGCACAGCTAATCAGTCCTAAGCAGACGGTGATCGCGATCAGCCAAGTAAATAAATGCCAGATCGATCGACCTACCTGAGATAAGAATTTTGTCATTGGTTTAAAGTGGGATAACTGGCTAGACCAGTGGTGAAGGGTCGATCGATCGATGATTTTGGGGTCGGACAAGTTTTAGCCTCAAAGTTACATCCATAAACATATGGCTTTTGCCAGCCTGTTTGCTAATCGTTTCATACCACTGCGAACCAATGCTGTAAGTCAAGGCAAGGAATGCACTACCCACAACCGCTCCAGTCAGATAACGCCCCATCTTGACATGTTCTATGCCCACCACACCTGGGATTTTGCTTTTTCCTTCTGAGGCTGTTTGTAAACGACGTTGGCGAGGTTGCCACGCTAGGTTAACTGCGATGCCAATCAGTGGGAAAACAATGGCAACGGCAAGCATGGGATGCAATACGGTCAGAATGTCTGTAGTGTCCATCAAGTGTCTCGCTAGTACTAAATTCTCAGCTCAAGATATAGTACGTCCGATTTTACCAGTTGGATGCTGCGTTTTATGACGGAGTAAATAGGGTCAAGACTAAGCCACAGTTTGAGATTGACATCGATCGCATAGACCGAAAAATTCTAGGGTGTGATAAAAAATCTTAAAGTCGTGAGTTCGATCGAGCTGCGTATTTAGACCATGCACAGGACAGACATCGATTGGTAACGAAATGCCACAGTTGAGACAATTGAGATGGTGTTTGTCGGTCGGCATCATGCTGTAAACCGCTTCGCCATTTGGCAGCACTAGTGATTTCACAAGTCCTTGGATTTTCAAGGTTTCCAACGATCGATATACAGTTGCTAACCCCACGCCTTGGTCGGCATTTTGGAGTTCAGCATAAATACTCTGAGCGGAAATCGCTCGATCGAGGGTTTGCAATAAACTCAGGACACGTTCTTGGCTGCGAGTGAGCTTTGTCTTCATAAAAATTTAAACTGTTGTATATATCCTATAGCACTGGTCGAATCATCTAGGGATTGGACTTCGGCATCATTTCGGCATCCGTCTTAGATCACTTACCATGATCGAAGAATTAGTCAAAATCTTAGGAAAAGCTGATGTCACCTCTCTATCGTGTGCTCAAAAGTTTACGGGTCTATTGGGCGATCGTGGGTGGTGCGTTCTTGAGCTTGTTGCTACTGACGGCTGCCAATGCTATAACACCACAGTTATTTCGCTGGGGGATCGATCGAGGCATTGCTCAGAAAGATCTCCACGTCGTGTTTCTAAGTGGCGGCATTATGGTGTTAGTGGCTCTGGGACGAGGCTTGTTCAACTTTGGTCAGAGCTTTTGGGCAGAACAAGCATCTCAAGGAGTCGCCTACGATCTGCGGAATAAAATCTTTCACAAGGTCGAGAATCTCAGCTTTAGCTACCACGATCGAGCGCAGACATCGCAACTGCTAACCCGCATTACCAGCGATGTCGAGCAGGTACGCAGTTTTTTGGGCACGAGTTTGATTCAAGTCGTTAGTTCGGTTGTGACACTGGTAACGACGGCGATCATTTTGCTACTGATGAATTGGCGGCTGGCAATGATTACCCTAGCATTAGTGCCGTTAGCTGGGTTTGTGTTAGCGCAATTTCTGATCCGCAATCAATCAATCTTTGGGCTGGCGCAGGAACGACTGGGCGATCTCAACTCGGTTTTGCAAGAAAATATCGTCGGCGTGCGGATTGTTAAAGCCTTTGTGCGCGAATCAGCCGAAAGGTCGCGCTATACCGCAATTAACCGCGATTTGATTGCCGTGAACATGAAAACGATCGGCGCGATTCGCAATACTTTTCCGTTGATATTTTTGCTTAGCAACTTGATCACGCTGGCGGTTGTGGGCTATAGCGGCTCTGAGGTGATCCAAAACAAGTTCACAATTGGCGAGCTTGTGGCGTTTAACTCTTATCTGTTGTTTATCTTGCAGCCAATTTTGCTGGTTGGGTTTGCTGCCCCTGCGATCGCACAAGCCGCTGCGTCTGCCGAACGGGTTTATGAAGTGAACGATGCCCCGATCGAAATCCGCGATCGACCTGATGCTATAACCCTAAAAAGTTGCATCGGTCGGATCCCGTTTGAAAATGTGCATTTTCGCTATCCTGGTTCCGAACAGTTCGCATTACAGGGCATTTCATTCGAGACTAAACCCAACGAACTCGTAGCGGTGCTGGGCATGACTGGCTCTGGTAAAAGCACGATCATGAACTTGATTCCGCGTTTTTATGATGTCACGTCTGGAGCGGTGCGGATCGATGGCTGTGATGTGCGGCATTTAGAGTTAGCGAGTGTTCGATCGAAAATTGGTATTGTGTTCCAAGAAACCCGCCTGTTTTCAGGCACGATGCGGGCTAACATTACCTACGCTATGCCCCAAGCGGCTGAAGCTGAGATGATCGCGGCGGCGAAAGCGGCTCAAATCCATGACTTTATTGCCTCGCTTCCAGATGGTTACGATACTCTCGTAGCTGAGCGTGGCGTGGGGTTATCGGGTGGTCAAAGGCAGAGAATTGCGATCGCCCGCACTTTACTGACTGACTACCGCATTCTGATCCTCGATGACAGTACCTCGGCGGTGGATGCCCAAACCGCCAGCCAAATCCATGCCGCGCTTGATGATTTAATGCACCAGAAGAAATGTACGGCTTTTGTGATCGCACAGCGTATCAGTACGGTTCGCAACGCCGATCGAATCTTTTTGATGGATAAAGGTCGTTTGGTCGCTCAGGGCACACATGAAGAGTTGATGTGTCACAGTCCTCTCTACGGCTCAATTTTAGAATCTCAGATGAAACAGCCAGTTACGCTCGACTAATTGGGTAAAATCGCTACAATGAATACACAGTAGCCCCGTTCTCACATTTTGCTATGACAAAAAGTCTGTTTCTCGATCGACTGCACAGTGAAGATCGCCCAGTAATCGTATTTGACGGTGCGATGGGGACAAATTTGCAATTGCAGAACCTCACGGCAGAAGACTTTGGCGGGGCTGAGTATGAGGGTTGCAATGAATATTTGGTGATCACAAAGCCCGAAGCGGTGGCAAAGGTGCATCGAGATTTTCTGGCGGCAGGGGCGGATGTGATCGAAACAGATACATTTGGTGGTACGTCGATCGTCCTAGCAGAATACGATCTGGGCGATCGAGCCTATGAACTGAGTAAAAAAGCCGTAGAGCTAGCCAAGTCCGTCACAGCCGAGTTTTCCACGCCTGAAAGACCTCGATTTGTGGCGGGTTCGATCGGGCCGACTACAAAGCTACCGACCCTGCTGCATATTAATTTTGAGGACATGAAGCAGTCCTTTATCGAGCAAGTAGAAGGTCTATATGATGGCGGGGCAGATCTACTGATTGTCGAAACCTGTCAAGATATTTTGCAAATCAAGGTGGCCCTAAATGCGATCGAAGAGGTATTTAAGCGCAAAGGCGATCGCTTGCCATTAGTCGTTTCTGTGACGATGGAAGCCCAAGGAACGATGCTGGTGGGATCGGAAATTAGTGCGGTGCTGACGATCTTGGAACCATACAAAATTGATGTCCTCGGTCTCAACTGTGCTACTGGTCCCGATAAAATGACCGAGCATATCAAATATCTGGCAGAGCATTCTCCGTTCGCGGTGTCCTGTATTCCCAATGCGGGATTGCCCGAAAACGTCGGTGGCGTGGCGCACTACAAACTCACACCACCAGAATTAAAAACTCATCTCTCGCATTTTGTCCAAGATCTAGGCGTGCAGGTAATTGGCGGCTGTTGCGGTACACTCCCATCCCATATTGCGGCATTGGCATCGATCGCTCAAGAACTCAAGCCCAAAAAACGCACGCCTCATCTCGCCCCCGCCGCCGCTTCGATTTACAGTTCCCAACCCTACGATCAGGATAATTCCTTCCTGATTGTGGGTGAGCGATTGAATGCTAGTGGCTCCAAAAAATGCCGTGATTTGCTCAATGCCGAAGATTGGGATGGACTTGTGGCATTGGCTCGATCGCAAGTTAAAGAAGGCTCACATATCCTTGATGTCAACGTCGATTATGTCGGACGTGATGGCGTGCGAGATATGCACGAACTGGTGTCACGCCTGATTACGAATGTGACGCTGCCATTAATGCTGGACTCCACCGAATGGGAGAAGATGGAAGCAGGCCTGAAACTATCTGGCGGTAAATGTTTGCTCAACTCCACCAACTACGAAGATGGTGAGCCAAGATTTTGTAAAGTCTTGGAACTGGCAAAGACCTACGGTGCAGGCGTAGTAATTGGCACGATCGACGAGGATGGCATGGCAAGAACCGCCGAGCGCAAACTATCGATCGCGCAACGAGCCTACAAGCAAGCAACTGAAGAATATGGCATTCCCGCCCACGAAATCTTTTTTGATACGCTGGTTTTACCGATCTCTACAGGGATCGCCGAGGATCGCCGCAACGCCGCCGAGACAATTATCGCCAATCGCTTGATTAAAGAAGCAATGCCCGATTGTCACATCATTCTGGGCGTTTCTAATGTCTCGTTTGGCTTAAATCCTGCGTCGCGGATCGTGCTGAACTCGGTTTTTCTCCACGAAGCTCAAAAAGCGGGAATGGATGCGGCAATCGTCAATCCCAGTAAAATTCTGCCGCTCAATCGGATCGATCCTAAAGAACTCGAAGTAGCACGTCAACTTGTATTTGACGAGCGTAAATTTGATGGTGACATCTGCACCTACGATCCGCTCGGCGAATTCACGACGCTGTTTGCAGGCGCAACGATCGAGCGCGATCGGACCGAAGATTTAGACCTGTCGATCGACGAAAGATTAAAACGACACATTATTGATGGCGATCGAGTTGGGTTGGAAGGCAGATTAGCAGAGGCCTTACAGCAATATGCGCCATTAGATATCATCAATAATTTCCTGCTCGATGGCATGAAAGTCGTTGGTGAATTATTTGGTTCAGGACAGATGCAACTGCCATTTGTGTTGCAATCCGCCGAAACAATGAAGTCAGCGGTCGCTTATCTTGAGCAATTTATGGAGAAAGCGGAAGGCTCTAATAAGGGCGTTTTCCTAATTGCCACGGTTAAAGGCGATGTCCATGATATCGGCAAAAATCTGGTGGATATCATTCTTTCCAATAATGGCTATAAGGTAGTCAACATCGGCATCAAACAGTCTGTGGAAAATATCATTCAGGCATACGAGGAGCACAAAGCCGACTGTATCGCCATGAGCGGATTGCTGGTCAAATCTACAGCATTCATGAAAGATAATCTCGCCGAATTTAATCAACGTGGCATCACTGTGCCCGTAATTCTGGGCGGTGCAGCACTCACACCTAAATTTGTGCATGAAGATTGTCAAAATGCCTACAAAGGTAAGGTGGTTTATGGCAGAGATGCCTTTTCCGATCTGAACTTTATGGATGCCTATATGCCTGCTAAAATCGCGGGAGAATGGGATAATGCTAAAGGTTTCTTGAATGGCAAATCAGGCATTAATGATATGTTCTCAATGCCAAAGAAAGCAGTACAAAACGAAGTGGAAACTGGCTCTACCGAAGTATCTATTCCACTCGAAGAAGATCGCAACCGTTCTGAAACCGTAGCGACTGACATCCCAAGAGTAACACCTCCATTTTGGGGTAGCCAAATTCTGACTGCAAGTGAGATTCCCATCCAAGAAGTGTTGGCATATCTCGATGTTAATGCTCTGTTTGGCACACAGTGGCAGTTCCGTAAGCCCAAAGAACAATCGCGTCCAGAGTACGATGCTTTTTTGGCGGAGAAAGCTTACCCTGTATTGGAGTATTGGAAACAACGAATTTTAGCGGAGTCATTGCTCGAACTAACCGTAGTTTATGGCTATCTGCCCGTGCAAGCTGATGGCAATGATGTCTCGATCTGCAATCCTAAAGACCATGCTCAAGTTGTGAGTTCTTTTAAATTCCCTCGCCAGCGATCGCTCCGCCGTTTATGTATTGCTGACTTCTATGCGCCGAAAGAGTTGGGAATTATAGATGTGATGCCTCTGCAAGCAGTGACGGTGGGGGCTAAAGCCACAGATTTTGCTCAATCTCTCTACAAAGCGAATCAATATACCGATTATCTCTATTTCAATGGTATGGCAGTGCAGATGGCTGAAGCATTGGCAGAGTGGACACACGCTCGGATTCGGCGCGAACTCGGCTTTGGGGATGAAGAGCCAGCATCTATTCGTGATATTTTGGCGCAACGATATCGCGGTTCGCGCTACAGCTTCGGCTATCCTGCTTGTCCTAATATGCAAGATCAGTACAAGTTATTAGATTTGCTCGATGCCAAACGAGTTGGTCTAGTGATGGATGAGAGCGAACAACTGCATCCCGAACAGTCCACTACAGCGTTAATTGCCTATCACCCCGAAGCCCGATACTTCAGTGCTTAGGTTATGTACTTTACTTTCGATCGAACTTCTCAACTATGCAAAGACTTACACTAGAACTTCCAGAATCGCTTTTCCAGCAGTTGACTCGAATCGCCGAGCTAACTGCTCAACCCATTGAGGCATTGGCACTTCAGAGCATTACAGGCAATCTTCCCCCAACAGTTGAGAATGCCCCACTAGAAATCCAAGCCGAGCTGTCACAAATGCAGTCCCTCAGTAATGATCATCTATTGGAAATCGCTCATAGTCGAGTTTCTGCGACTGAAGCGGCGCATCATCAACTTCTCTTAGAAAAAAATCAGTCTGGTCAGACATCAATAGAAGAGCAACAAGAACTCAGAAGTCTCAGGCTTGTAGTCGATCGAATGATGTTAAAAAAGGCTAACGCTTGGTCGATTTTGCGGTGGCGGGGCTATCCAATTCCATCTCTAGATCAACTTCCGACTGAAGAGTAATGTCCTCTATCCCAAAATCAACTCGCCAACAAGTTTTGACCGATGCAGACCATCGCTGTCAATATTGCCGAACATCCAGTCGCCTAATTGGGATGCCATTAATTCTTGACCATATCATGCCACAATCTCTAGGTGGAACTGATGACCGTAAAAATTTAGCTGCTTCTTGTTACAGATGCAATGAATTTAAAGGTGCTAGGTTTCAAGGACTTGACTCAAAGACAGGCGAATTAGCATTATTTTTTAATCCATATACGCAAGTCTGGGAAAAACATTTTGCTTGGGCAAATGGAGGAAGTCATATCGTAGGATTAACTGCAAATGGAAGAGTCACAGTTATTGCCTTGAAACTCAATAATGAGTATGTTGTCGAAGCAAGAGGGCTTTGGATCGCGAAAGACTGGCATCCACCTGAATAACTTGGCTAGGAATAGCAGATTATATTGAGTGCATAGTTTTTAGTCACACTCTACAGATGGAAAGTAGCCAACATTGCAACACAATGAAGAAAGACGTGCCAATATAAGGGAAATAATGTTAGTGTCTTTAATTTTTCGCCACAGATTTACGGTTATGTTTAGCATGATCCCGCTCAAGGACAAGGAAAAAGACAGTTAAGCAACTAGTCTCATAAGGGAAAGCACCAATTTCATCAGATTTAGTGCGAAACTCGCGAAATAAGCGCTCTAGATGATTAGTTGTGCGAATATGTCGATGCAAACTGGGGTGGAATTGATAGAAAGTAAATGTCAAGTCTAAATCACGTTGAAAGACTTGAACAGCTTTTGGCTCGAGTGGTTCCCACTTGGTAATAAACCGTTGTAGAAGCTGCTGAGATTGCTCCACATTGTCAGCATTGTAAATCTGGTATGCATCGGACGAGATTTGAAAACGGCGATGTCGTTTTGCCTCATCAGTTTTGAGTGGTTGAGTAGTGGACTCAACTTCGGGAGCCTGTGCATAGCTCAAATAGCGCTCAAGTCCTCGGACTTTGTGAGTAATACAGCGTTGTTGTTGAGCATTTGGCAGGTTTTTCTTGAGGGCTTTGGGCAATCCTAATGTGCCATCACTGACCACTAACTGCACCTTGGTTGCCTCTAATCCTCGTTCGAGCAGATGCTCAAAAAACTGGTTCCACTGCGCTTCTCCTTCCTCTGTGGCAATTTCGTAGTGCAGTATTTCATAGGAACCATCCTCCCACACGGACATGGCGACTAGCACTACTCGTTCTTCTACTTCACGACATGGCGCGTAAATGTCCAGAACGGTCTTCCCTGAATTCTTCCCTTGTATATTGAATATCCACCCATACTCCATCCACGATCAGCATCTTAGGCGTTTTCTCAAGTGTGGCTAAACGTCGTGTGTCTAATTGTTTTTGGACGGCAAGAGTAACTTTGTTCACACCAGTGCGAGAGAGTACATGTCCTATTAGAAAATATAGCGCTTCTTGTAGATCCCGCAGTGATAGCCCCATCACATATATGCAACATAGCCAATTCAACAGATTGCCCAATTCTCGTTGGTAGCGTTGCAAAATTTGCCACTCTCGCTCTCCGTTGCGCCGTCTTAGTTTCGGTACTCGTAAATTCTTTATATATCCATACTGCGTATCCAATCCCCTCTGAAAATAACCCGAACGCCTTGGTCTGTCTTCAATTAGCTTAGCCAATTCCGCTTTGACTTCCTCCTCAAGGGCGGCTTCTAGCCTTTTTTTTACCGCCTCAATTACTGTGTTTCGCAATGCTTCTTCTAAGGCTTCGTCCAGTTCTGGCTGAAAACTGTTGGCTTTCACCCGAAGAATTTGTTGTTCTCGTTCTGCTATGCTCATGCGACACTGCCTTTAAATCTTGTTCCTCCTTAACTTTAGGCTTATATTTTTCTCTCCTGCTAATGGCGAAAAATTCATGACACTAACTAAAAATGAATTGCTGAATGGTATCGTGATCTGAAGTGTTACAAATTTCTCGTTGCTTTCAATAATTAATGTATTCATTCTCTTATATTAACTGCTAGACAAGCTTAACAGCTTATATCCCTTACATCAAATTCTGGTCACATCCTCTCAAGGTGTAGCGAAAAACTGGGAGAATTAAGATCTAAATTACTCGTTCCTCCCAGATATATCCAGAACTAGAATACTGCCTTAAAACACCGTAATGTCAGTATTTACTAGAGTTGGTGAACCAGTTAATGTGGCAATAATACTACTAGACAAGGCTCCGCTACCATCTGGATCGAAGCGCAAAATTCCAGTAGCCGTATCATAGATAAACCTCTGGGCAGCAGTAGTTGCAGAAGTTCCCAAACCAAATTGAGCGGCTGTAAGTGGAGTTCCAGCTAAGCTACCAGCCAATCCTCCAGCAAAACCAAAATCACTGATCGAGAATTTATCGCTACCACTGGTAAAGCCAGCAACCGTATCGCCGCCTTCACTCGGTAAGTCATAGCGCAATGTATCATTACCCGCGCCTCCAACCAGCGTATCGTTACCATTGCCACCGACCAAGGTATCATTACCAATCCCGCCATCTAAATAGTCTGGATTAGTCAAACCAAAAATCAGGTCGTTGCCAGCATAGCCATAGATTGTGTCATTACTTGTTCCCCCACTGATCGTATCGTTGAGGTTTGCCCCCAACCGAAGAAACCCACTACCAGATGGAATATTGGTCACACCGATCGACGAAGCAGGTGTCTCACTCGCGATCGTCAGTCCCAACCCAATGAATTGAGTGAACTGTGTAGCACTAAAATTGTTATCGCTCACGAGAATTAAAGATTGCTGTCCATTAGGCAGCTTTGGCCCAAAAGTCATGCCCTCAACATTATCCAGTCCTGCGGGCAATCCTAATGATGAACCGCCAGCTAAATTCAGCGAGTCAAAATTCAGCAGAAGGGTTTTCTGAACTCCAACAATACCAGCATCGACGATATTGTCGTTGTTAGCATCCACATCATTTATGCCACTCACGTCAGTGGCATTGCTAGCATCAACTTCAAACAGTTTGATTGTATTACCTGTTCCTGGCGCTCCTGCGGTAAAAGAACGCTCTAGAGCCAGAAACTTGCCTTTACTATCCAAGGCAAGCATCTCTACTAAACCATTAGTATTGAAATTGGCAGGAGGATTGGGAGCGATCGCAACTGGATCGGTGATATAGACAAATTCTTGCTCAGGTAAGCCAGTCGTCAGGTTGTACTTGATGATGCGAGATGGACTACCAATGGTGGCTGAAGTAGCGAGACCGTCCTGAACCAGAGCATTCTCGGTGGCAGTAAACAGAAACTTTTTATCGGGAGTTAGCGTGACAATTTCAAAAGCTAGGTTATTCCGAACACCAGCAGTCTGCTCCCCAGGGTCGATATTGCCATTAGTATTAGTATCGACGATCGCAGGATTAAATTTGGTCGGAACTGGCAATGCTCTTACCTGCTGCCCAGTGGTGAGATTAAATTCATTGACGAAGGGATTTTGCACAGAAGCGATCGAACCAGAAACCTGTCCCTCAGAAGAAACAAACACCGTGTTATTGTTCGTTAGACCAATACCTTCTGGATCGAGGGAGCTAGTTGGAAATATCGTGCTGTCTGGTCTGAGCAGACTGGTTACACCAGTAAAAGTAACACCAGTTAAAGTTCCTGAGCCAACATTAACATTCAGCGTGTAGAAACGAGCTGGGTTGACTTGAGATCGATCGTCCGAAATACTGAAGTAACGGTTATTCTGAGCATCATAGGTAATGCCAGATAAACCTCCGACAGTAGTGCCACTAAACGTGGTACCAGTAGCAAACACCACCTGTCCTAGAGAAGTTATATTTGATACACTTAAAGCCATTGATATTCCTCACGTAAATATTCAGTTAGCTTTGGTATATTACTAGTCTTATAGTCTGTTTGTCGGAGTCGAGGAACACACGCGCTTCACCTCTTAAAGGTTCGTTTATCACTAGCTTTGGAATAAATTAAGTGGTGGATTTCAGATTGCAGCAGTAGCAATCACATTTAGACTAATTAGAGTTCCCATCACGTTCAAATTGCTGCAATCATTAAATATGCCAAATTGTGGTACGGCTTCACATGTCTCAAAACCCGCCAGCTCAAGATAATAACAGAGGAAATCAAAATCAAAACCAACTCGATGGATGTCGTATTGATTAATTTGGCCGCCGAACATCATCCGCATAATTTCATAACGATCTGAAGTATTAAGATTGGGATTGATATATAGCCAACATAGGACATGGAGGTTGGGTACACTGAGATAGAGTTTGCCACCTGGCTCAAGAACTCGATGCCATTCTGTCAAAGCTTTTTCCAGTTCATCATTAAAATTGTAATGAAAATGCTCTAATATATGGCTGGCATAGATCGCCGCAATAGAGTTGTCGGCAAACTGGTCTAAGGAGATCGCATCACCAATAAAATCCACTTCAGGGCGTGGCTCGATATCAAAAATCTTCCAATCTGGATGAGTTTCCTTACCGCCGATGTGTAATTTGATTGACATAATTTAGAGATTAATTTAGAGACCGCAGCTACATCAAGACTGGGCAAAATCAAATTGGTTATGCCCAAATCTAGAGAGGATCGTGAGGTGAAATAAAAACGGGCTAGACAGGACTCTAACCTGTGACCGTCCGCTTAGAAGGCGGATGCTCTATACAGCTGAGCTACTAGCC
>JARCMB010000233.1 GCA_030248825.1 Pseudanabaenaceae cyanobacterium MP8IB2.15
AATCCTGGATCGCAGTACGATCGAACTCGGCATAACATCGGTTTTATGGCTGTAGATCATCTTGCCGATCGGTGGGGGATCGAGCTGGCATCTGAAAAAAAGTTTCAGGGGATCTATGGCGAAGGTCGTTATGTCGGTGGCAAAATTCGACTGCTCAAACCGACCACCTTTATGAATTTATCGGGACAATCGGCTCGATCGATCGTTGACTGGTACAAACTCGAACCCCAATCGATGTTGGTAATCTATGACGATATGGATCTACCGTTGGGCAAGATTCGCCTCCGTCCAAATGGTTCATCGGGCGGACATAACGGCATGAAATCTTTGATTGCACATCTGGGAACGCAAGAATTTCCACGGTTGCGGCTCGGCATTGGCAGAAGTAATAATCCCAAGGATAATCCGAGTATCAATCATGTTCTGGGTACTTTTGCGGCTGAAGAAGCCAAAATCTTGCCAGAATTGCTGAAATTAACCGAAGATATCACTCGCTCCATCGACGCATCTGGCATGGAGAAAACCATGAGCATATTCAACAGCCGCTCTATTCCTGTAGAATCGGCTTAATTACGATCGAACCATGACAGAAACTGTGATTTCGCTTGCCAATGTTTTCAAACACTACAACCAAGTTCCCGTTGTAAATAATCTCTCATTGTCGATCGAGCGAGGTGAAATGTTTGGTTTGCTAGGACCAAATGGGGCAGGCAAATCCACCACAATCAGAATGCTGACGACTTTGACTAACCCCAGTCAAGGCGAGATTAGCGTCGCGAACTATGATGTCGTGAAGCAGGCGCAGCAGGTCAAACGTCACATCGGCGTGGTACTGCAACAAATCAGCGTTGATGCCGATCTCACCGTGTGGGAAAACATGGAATATCACGGACGATTGCATCATATTCCTGACGCAGATCGATCGAAACGGATCGATCGATATTTGGAGTATGTCGAACTGATCGATCGATCCACAGATATGGTCAAAACTCTATCGGGTGGAATGAAGCGTCGCTTGCAAATTGCCAGAGCATTACTGCATGAACCTGAAATCTTATTCCTCGATGAGCCAACCGTCGGACTCGATCCGCAGACCCGTCGCCGCCTGTGGGAGATTATCCGCAATCTCAAAACCCAAGGCATGACAATTTTGTTGACCACGCACTACATGGAAGAAGCCGAATTTTTGTGCGATCGCGTCGGTATCATGGATGCAGGACAATTAATTGAAACAGGTACACCACAAGATTTGCGCCATAAATATGGGCTGGCTCTGGTGATCACCCAAAAATCAGACCAGAAAATGGACTATCAGTTTTTCCCCACACTTGAGCAAGCCACTGCTCATCTAGACGCTCAACCCGATAAACGTGGCATGATGGTGCGAGACTCGCATCTAGAAGACATTTTCGTAGAGCTAACTGGAAGACAGCTAGATTGAGCCCATTAGGAGAACTAACTTGACGATGAAAGCCATGATCCTAGCTGCGGGTAAAGGTACGCGACTCCGCCCCCTTACCAATATCATGCCCAAACCCATGATCCCGATCATGCAAAAGCCTGTGATGGAATTTTTGGTGGAGTTGCTACGCCAGCATGGGTTCGACCAAATCATGGTCAACGTCAGCCATTTGTCAGAAGAAATTGAAAACTACTTCCGCGACGGTCAAAAGTTTGGCGTGCAAATGGGCTACTCGTTTGAAGGCAGCATTGTAAACGGTCAGCTAGTCGGCGAAGCACTTGGTTCTGCGGGAGGGTTAAAGAAAATCCAAGATTTTTCCCCGTTTTTTGACGATACATTTGTCGTGCTTTGTGGTGATGCTTTGATCGATCTAGACTTAACTGCTGTCCTGAAATGGCACAAGGCAAAAAAGTCAATGGCAACAGTAGTGATGAAGACTGTCTCTAAAGAAGAAGTTTCTAGCTATGGTGTGGTCGTTACCGATGAGTTCGATCGAATTCTCGATTTCCAAGAAAAGCCTAAAGTTGAAGATGCTCATAGCAACAACATCAATACTGGCATTTATATTTTTGAGCCTGAAGTATTAAACTATATTCCTTCTGGTCAAGAGTTTGATATTGGTAGCGATCTATTCCCCAAGCTGGTTGCTGAAGGTGCGCCATTTTACGCTATAGCGATGGATTTTGAGTGGGTTGATATTGGTAAAGTGCCCGATTACTGGCAAGCAATTCAAGACGTGTTGCTAGGGAAAATTAACAACGTTAATGTGCCTGGGCATGAAGTTTCGCCTGGCATCTTTACGGGGCTGAATGTGTCGGTAAATTGGGACAAAGTCGAGGTGACGGGGCCTGTTTATATCGGTGGTATGACTCACATTGAAGATGGGGCAAAAATCGTGGGACCGACGATGATTGGGCCGAACTGCCACATCTGTAAAGGGGCGGCAGTGGAACGCAGCGTTATCTTTGAGTATTCGCGTCTGGGCGATGTTCGCTTAGTCGATAAACTGGTATTTGGTCGTTATTGTGTCGATAAAACTGGAGCCACGATCGATATCCAAGCCGCCGCACTCGATTGGCTAATCACCGACGCACGCCAAGAACAGCAAAACCACACTCCGCTTGAGACATCTCTTATAGAAAGCATCAAGCATCAAAGCTAAGATTTAGCCTCAGTTAGCACGGTCAAGGTTTATCGGTTTCATAGAGCTGTTTGACGGCGAAAGCCATGCAGAGAATAGGTTTCATGGTATAGTTAACCCAGACATGTGAAACCTCTTCGGAGGGAATCTGACATATCTGAGCCAAGAGGCGACAAACATCGCGGTCTTGGCAGGTAACACCCGTCCGTGCTCAGGGCATGAGGAACGTGAAACTGGTGCAGCGAGTTCAAAAGACGATGACCTGTATCTTCGGACGTAAAGCTCAAAGTACGAGTCTCCTGTAAAAGGGTTTTCTTCGGGAAGCCCGCTAACTGTATTCAGTTGAGCGTCGGGAGGATGTCACTCCAGAGCGAATTAATCAAGAGAGTAATCTTATCTTGTCTGAGCTACGTCAGGCAGCCGATCTGTTCTATCAAAATATCTGCGTTCCCAACACCAAAGAAGACATGCGAAATGTCCAGCGTCAGGCTTTTACGGGAATGTTATGGAGCAAGCAATACTACAACTTTAACGTCCAAACATGGCTGGATGGCGATCCAGACTCACCTAAACCGCCAATCGATCGACAGCATGGTAGAAATTCACAGTGGTTCCATCTAGATACGGTCAAATTCCTGCCTATGAATGGGCGTTTGGCGATGTCAATCCTCCCGTTCATGCTTGGGCAACTTGGCGAGTTTACAAGATCGAACAGAAGAAATTTGGGAAGGGCGATCGACAATTCTTGGAACGGGTATTTCAAAAGCTCTTACTCAACTTTACTTGGTGGGTAAATCGTAAAGATCGCGAAGGCAAAAATGTGTTTGAAGGTGGATTCTTGGGCTTAGACAATATTGGCGTATTCGATCGAAGCGCAGAATTACCCACAGGTGGTTATATCGAACAGGCTGATGGTACCAGTTGGATGGGAATGTTTTGATTCTGTTCTACGAGTATTTTCATGGCGATAACAGTGCGGGGATTGGCGCGAGTCATCTGACCCAAATTACCCCGATCGTGAATTCTTCATCATCAGGGCTTAAAATATAGCTATGGCTAAAAGTGGAAAAGAAACGATCGCTCTGGTGGCGACGCTCCTAGTTACGGTAGGAGTGGCGGGTGGTGGTGCTTGGTTTTTCCTCAAGGGTAGTGGTAACGATCCTAAAGGCTCAAATTCAGGACAAAATTTTGGGCTAAACCTCGGAGCATCGTCTGTAGCGATCAGCAGTGGCGATCGAATTTTAATTACCGAAAACAGCAGCCCCGACAAACAAGCAGGCGTCCAAGCGGCGGCAACGGGCGATTTTTCGAGCGCGATCGCCAAATTCACAACTTCACTGCAAGCTAGTCGCAACGATCCTGAAACTTTGATTTATCTCAATAATGCTCGGATCGGGAATCAGCCATCCTATTCGATCGCGGCATCCGTACCAATTGGCTCAAACGTGAATGCGGCGAAAGAGATCCTGCGTGGTGTGGCTCAAGCCCAAGATGAAATCAATCAGGCGGGGGGGATTAATGGCACGGCAATTAAAGTGCTGATTGCCGATGATCGTAACGACCCCAATACGGCGCAACAGGTCGCAGATGCCTTAGTCAAGAATGCCTCTGTACTGGGTGTCGTTGGTAACTTTGGCAGCGATGTCACCCTAGCAGCCGCAAAAGTCTACCAAGCGGGGCAGTTGGTGCAGATTTCACCAACCAGCACCACAGTTCAGCTATCAGGATTTGGCAATTACATTTTCCGCACCGTACCGAGCGATCGATTTGCCGCAAATGCCCTGTCTCGCTATATGTTGAGAACCTTACAAAAGAAAAAAACGGCGGTGTTTTTTAACTCCAACAGCACATATAGTCTGTCCCTCAAAAATGAATTTACTACGGCGGTGTTTGGTGATGGTGGGCAAGTGGTGACCGAATTCGATCTAGGTAGCCCTAATTTCAACCCTGATAATAGTTTCAAACAGTCGATCGCTAAAGGGGCTGAAGTCTTGATGCTTGCGCCTAATTCTGCGGTGCTCGACCAAGCTTTGCAGGTAGTAGCGGTAAATCGTCGCCAACTACCTTTACTCGGAGGTGATAGTGCTTATACCTCAAAAACTTTACAAGTTGGCGGTGCGAATGCGATCGATCTGGTGCTAGCTGTACCTTGGCATCTGCAAGCCGATCCAAACTCCCAATTTCCGCGCAATTCAGCTAAGTTGTGGGGTGGCGATGTCAACTGGCGCACGGCTCTGGCGTATGATGCTGCCAAAGCGATCTCTACAGGGCTAAAACAGAGCAGTACCCGCGAAGGTCTCCAAAAAGCGCTTTCCAATTCCAGTTTTGCGGCATCTGGGTCGGCAGGTGATGTGCAATTTCAACCATCAGGAGATCGAAACAGTGCCGCGATCCTAGTCAAAGTCTCTGCTGGTAAACGTTCTGGCACAGGTTATGATTTTGTCCCAGTTAAGTGATTAGCTTCAGGCTAAATCGATCGATTAAGGTAACACGCGAATTTAGGCAGATTAAAGTTAATCCAAGGGATAAATAGCGGAGTTTGAGTTTTAGAATATAAGGTATGCAACTGAAGCAGGGCAAAGTACTTACCGAACTCAACTCTGAGTCTCTCCAAGATTCGATCAGGCGGGCGATCGCCAAAGCCGAGGATCTTGGCAGTGCCGTGTTACTTAGCTATTCCCAAGATTGGCAGTGCCACGACCCACTTGCATTTTTAGCCGACAAGAGTAGCCCAACCCAACATCAGTTTTATTGGAAGCAAGCAAATCTAGTGCTGGCAGCCGCAGGTGTCGCCGCGATCGTGCCCGATCGAGATCCTAATTTCGATCGCTTTGAGATCGCCAAGCAGTTTACACGGTCATTCCTTTTAGATGCGATCGTTGCGGGTGAAACAAAACTCGGCAAACTCAGCCCCTACGCACTGGGTGGATTTGCTTTTCACGATCTGCATCCGTCACCAAAACTTTGGTACGGGTTTCCGCGCAGCATGATGTTTGTGCCAGAGTGGATCTTGCAGCAGCATGGGCAGCACCAGAATCTATGTTGCACCCTGACGGTCAACCATTGCGTTTTGCCACAAGATGATCTCGCCACTATTACTCAACTAATCAACCGTAAATTTGCAGATTTGTCCGTCGATCGAATCAACCCACTCAACCCAATTAGCCCCAATTCGATCGAGATCTCCGAAACCAGTGCAGGAAGAAAGCATTCATGGGAAGAGATGGTGGCGCAAGCGATCGATCTGATCCACCAAGGCAAATTAGAAAAAATCGTCTTGTCTCGTGCGCTGGATATTGTTGCTCAGCAAGATTTCAATCCATTCGTGGTCTTAGCAGCCCTCCAGCAGAGCTATCCTGAATGTGTCTCATTTATGGTCAGTTGTGGTGATGCCGTGTTTTTAGGCGCAACCCCAGAATTACTGTTGCAGTTTCAGGGCGATCTGTTTCAGGAGGCAAATCGGCGGTTGTCAATTCGCAGTAATGCTTTAGCTGGTTCGACTGGACGCGGCATCAGCTTGAGCGAAGATCGACTGATGGGCGATCGACTCTTGAATAGCAAAAAAGATCGGCTAGAGCATCAGATTGTGGTCAGATCGATTTGCGATCGACTCTCTAACCTAGGTGCATCGATCAGCGAATTGCCACCACCCAGATTACTGAAATTGTTTAACGTGCAGCATTTACATACGCCGATTATTGCGACATTGCCCAATACTCATTGGCTATCGGCTTTTGATGTCTTACAACAACTTCATCCCACTGCTGCGGTCGGTGGCGAACCGAGCGAACTCGCCCTAGAGCTTCTGCAAAAATGGGAAAGTTGCGATCGAGGTTGGTATGCTGCGCCGATCGGTTGGGTAAATGGGAATGGCACGGGGGCATTTGCGGTGGGGATTCGCTCTGGTTATCTCAAAGGCAATAAAGCCAGAATCTACGCTGGTGCAGGGATTGTGACTGATTCCCAAGTTGAGGCAGAACTGAAGGAAACCAACATCAAATTCGCCGCTCTGCTCAAAGCTTTGTCAACGGAAAATTAATCTTAAATAGTGAATCCTGGGTGTCAGAATTGAACTGACATATCAACGATTATGAGTCGTTTGCTTTACCAGTCAGCCAACCCAGGTAAATTTGCTGTTGTAATATTGCTACAGCATTATATGCTATAGCTCATGTCATTTTGTAGTCACAAGTCAGACTTAGCATCAAGACAGCGGCAAAATAGATCGAGAACGAACGCGCATAATCAGATAGCATGAGTGGCTAATGGCTGGAACTAAACCCAAAAGCAAAGCGACAAAACGCAGCAAAGCAAAAAGGAAAAAAGGTGGAGGCAGCTATACAAAAATTTTGCTGCTCCTCATGGTGATTGCTGGCGTAGCTAGCGGTTTTTTTGCGTTTAATTTTGGGAAGAAAGCCTTACAAGGTGTAAATCCCATTCCACAAGGGGTGAAGTTACCAAAACTCGCACCACCAAATCCACAAGTAACTCCAACTCAGAAACCCAGCCCTACTTCTCGGCTTGACCAGAACAAGATGGCTAGAACCGAATTAGCCTAGAAGCGGCTCAGGGTCGATCGACCTGCACAACTAAATGTAACGAAATGTATATAATCGTTTACAATTCTCCATATATTCTGTAGTACAACTCAAGTCCAAACATGCAAATCCAACTGCCTGAGCTTTCTCGTCGATCTGGATTTGCGATCCTGCCATTTTTTTTGTGGGGGACAGCAATGGTGGTGATGAAGGCGGTGATGCCTCAGACTAGCCCATTGTTTTTGGCGGCGGTGCGGTTAATTCCAGCAGGGATGATGCTGTTGATCGTGGCGAAATATTTGGGTCGATCGAACCCACAAGGATGGCGAGCTTGGTTGTGGATTGCCTTGTTTGCTTTAGTC
>JARCMB010000234.1 GCA_030248825.1 Pseudanabaenaceae cyanobacterium MP8IB2.15
GATCAGAGCCATGACTAAAATTGGGTTGAGACGAGTTTGGGCTGACCAATTCAAGACAGTCTGCCAGTAAGGGAACGGATAAAGGGTTTGCCAATAAATCGGCTGGCGGCGCAACATGGCAATATCAGCTTGTTCGGCGGGTGTGACATCAAGCCAGCTTAAGCTTTCGATCTGACCGATCCCGCGAATGTTATCGTTAACCGCGACCCGAATTACGCCATCGGTGAAAATCTCTTTAACAGTTAGCGTCTGATCACCGCGAGTTTCAAATTGCCATCGATCGCTCACATCTCGATCTTGCCCCAAAATATATAACTCTTGAATTACCGCAGATCCAGCAGGTAAAGCAGATCGATCGACTGGCAATTTGACTGGGAAATTCAGACTTCTGACGCTATTAAAGTCGCCTACTTGCCAACCCAACTGCTGCGCCGAACGCCAAGCATAGTAAGTGTCGGGATATTTGGTTAAAATCAGCTCAAATGTTTGTTTGGCTTGCCCAGAATTACCCAGACGTTGCGACCATTTGCCCCCCCAGTAGGCAATTTCTGCCGCAGTCTCGCCAGAGGCATCACTATTCATCACCTTTTGCGCTAGGGTCAAGGCTCCTTTGAGATCTCCAGCTTGAGCGCGTTGTCTTGCCAGTTGCCACGCCAGTCCGACCGCCGCATCACTACTGCCATAGCGACTCAGCAATAAATTCGCCGTATCACTCGCAGCTTTGTTAATTTTTTTGGCTTGCAGGACTTTGTATTTCTTCAGTAACGCTTCTGCCGCCGTATCAGGGTAACTAGCGACAATTCGATCGACAATTTTGAGCGCATCATTAGAATTTGCTGACGTTTCAACCATCCGAATCAAGGCCCTAGGAGCTTGAGGGCTACTGGGATATTGCTGAGCCACCCGACTAAAAGCAATGTAGGCTTCGGTGCTTCTCTTGGACTTTTGTAGACTACGACCAAGTCGATACGCGGTTCGATCGTTCTGGCTGGCACGCAGATAGGCAAGACTCGCTTTACCAAACTCACGATTATCCCAGTAGGCATCAGCGATCGACCACCATTGTTCGGGTTTCAAACTATTGCTAGAGCCAGCTACCAGACGGTTGATCACTGGGACGATATCCTTTTGATCGTTGAAATAAACCGCCATCAACGTCATCAAGTCAGCCCGATTCGGATTTTGGCGCAGTCCTGCCCTGATCACCCCAAGCGATCGTGGATGTGAGGGAAACTTTTGCAATAGCTCGTCAGATCGATCGAGCGCAAACAGGGCTTCGGCAGCCGCAGGGGTGGTGGGATACTTTTGCAAAATCTGATTCCAAGTAAGTCTGGCATCGATATCAGATTCAGGTGATTTGATCTGGGCTTGAGTTTGGGCACGTTTGAGCAGAATCTGATCGGCTAAAACAGGATATTCTGTGGCAAATTCTGGAGTGAGGATGGCGAGTGCAGATTTAGGATCGCGCTTTTTTAGATAGATATCTGCCAACAGATAGCGGGCACGGTTACGCTCTAGTGAATTTTCTGGGGCATTTGCCTGTGTCGTCAGTTTCGCCAGACGTTCTGTTTCTGGCAGATTGATCAGTCGATCGAAAGTTTGACCACTCGCAATCGAAGTCGCACTAGCAACAGCTAAACTAGCCCCAGATTTAGTTTGAGACAAATTACTAGCTTGATGAACGCTTGCTCCGACCACAGTAGTGCTGAGTGCAGCCACGATCGACCATCTAATTAGTTGTTTCATCGAGAATATTTACGCGCCTTAGCTACTACTTGCCTATACCAGTCTAATCCGAACCGATAGTAGCATCTCCAACGAGAAGATCGTGTTTACGAATTTGGCTTTTTGCGATCGACCGTAAATGTACTGTCGGGTTTGAATGTGATGTAGAAAGTGATTGTCGGTTGAGGCTTGGTCGGACTGCCACTTGTTTGAGGATCGATCGGAATCACGCGCAGCTTTTTTAACGGTAGTTCGTTTTCAGGGACTGTGACAATCTCACTCATAGCTCGATAACCGACGATCTCGCTCTTTTCATTCACCGCCACCCGATAGACCAATGGCTCTGTAAAAGTAGGAGTAGTTTTCCAATTCTTTTCGATCTGTTGAGTCAGATCTTGTTCTAGCTTGACGATCAGCTCTTTGTCCGCAATCACAGGTGGGGGAGGGCTAGGCGTAGCAATGGGAGTCGGCAAGGTTTGAGAAGATTGGGGCTGTAGTTTTGGTTGTGGAATCGGGATAAAGAGAAGAGTAACAGCGGCGATTGCCAAGCCCGCGATTCCAGTCAAAGCAGGAAGAGTATTCGACTGAGATTTTGATTTTGACTTGGAGGCAATCCCTGCATCCAGCACCAAGGTCAGATCGGGCAGAGTATCACGATCGCTACAAAGTCGATCGATGCTGTCCATCAAATCGAACAACTGCACCGTATTGAGCTGAATTTTCAAGGGTTCGCGATTGAGCGCGTCTTCTGATGGCTGAACGTTGAGGCAATGCTGGAACTCGCCAGTAGGTTCTAGGCGGACTGAAGCATATTCGATCGAGATTGGTTCGCCTTTCTGAATAGTTTGGGCATAGCGACTTACCGAGGCAGTCAGAGCATCCAGCAGTTTTCGCCCACCGCTAACTAACGATTGGTTGTGATGGAACCGACATTCAAAGTTAGTCAGTAATGCGAGGGTATTACCTTCGCCCAGACTAATGCCCTCAATTAGCAAAGTACAGTTCGGCAAACTGTAGGTACGTTGAATTGCCATGTTTAAGCTACCGCTCCGTCAAATAAAGAATGCCAGAGTCGGACTTCACCCGTTGACCCACCACAAAATAAAAGCTGGGTTAGCGTCTGCAATGCCAACTCTCTAATTTCATCGTTGTCTAGTGGCGATGGCGATCTCATTCGGCTGATGTAAAGCGATCGAAACCGCTCAGCGTATCCGTCTAAGAAAAATTTATTTTGCTGGAGCCCTAGCAGATCGATTTTGTTTTCGGCAATTTGCTGGCAAGTTGTGACCATTTGCCGCATCAGCGTATTTACTGGTCGGGCGATCGCACAAATAATCATCGTTAAAGCTCTCGCCTCGTCCCAAGATAGATTGGCTCGTTGGTACTGCCGCCGCAACGGATTAGTATTGCGAATCCGCCAGAAGGTGACTCGATTTGGAATCACTGCCTGAAGTTGCAACTGCTCAACGAGATGGAGCATGACATCGGTTGCTTGTAGATCGATTGCTTCGATCGCTAGCAGCAGATGGTCGAGATCCATGCGCGCACTACGCGGACACCCTCTGGAAAAGCCAGTGGGTGTGGGCAACTCTAGAACTTGCTCTAGACTGCTTCGATCGATTTGAGGGCTATTTACCTGCATACATAACTGCATATATAGCAGTGTAGGAACTGAATTATTCTACGCACGTATTTATCACATTAAAACTCAGAGCTAAAAAGCCTTAACCCTAAAAAATTTTAAGCCTGAACATTGAGTTATAGAAACGCTTAGCTACAGAGACATAACCATAACTCATCATCCATAACTTGAAGACGCAAGCAATTACGCCTGACTACGCCTGACGAGAATAGTACTCAACCACCAGTAGTTCATTGACTTGCAGCGCAATCCATTCGCGTTCCACAATGCCATTGACTTTACCAGTTAGCTTGGCTTTATCAAATTCCAAATGGCTAGGTGTATTTGCCAGCCCAGGATCTTCGAGGTTCTGAGTCACGATCTTACGAGATTTCTCGTTATCTTTGACCCCAACCAACTCACCCGAACGACAGCTATAGCTAGGAATATCTACGACTCTGCCATTGATTGTAATGTGACCATGATTGACCAACTGACGCGCCGCAGGAATTGTTGGAGCCATCCCTAAGCGAAATACAGTATTGTCCAATCTCATTTCCAGTAGTTGCAGTAACACAAAACCAGTCGAACCTTTAACGCGGCGGGCTTGGCGCACATAACGCAATAACTGTCTTTCATTCACACCGTAGTTGAAGCGAAGTTTTTGTTTCTCTTCAAGACGGACAGCGTATTCTGAGCGTTTTTTACGATCTTGACCATGCTGCCCAGGTGGGTAAGCGTGTTTTGGTTGTTTGCGGCTAAGTCCAGGCAGTTCACCCAGTCTTCTAACCACTCTGAGGCGTGGACCACGATATCGAGACATGACTCCTTCCTTAAGGTAAAAAAATTTCAGACTTTCTAGTATAGAATAATCACGGCAAAACTTGCTATCTAATCTCACCAGATCGATGATATTGTTCTGATATTATTTTGATACTGTCTTGCTGTGTCCACAAATTAGCGATTCATCACAGAGGAATATTTGACTCAGTCAGTTAATTTACCAAAAGTTGACGATTTTTTGCAAGAGTTAGCCACAATTCAGCAGAAAGGTTCTAAGCGTGTTGCTATTCTCGGTTCGCGGCATATACCGTGGACACATCAACATTTGATCGAACTTTTGAGCTATGCCATGGTTTTAGGTGGCGATCGTCTGATCACTTCAGGGGCGACGGGCACAAATTTTGCGGCGATCAGGGGGGCCATGCGGGCAAACCCAGATTTGCTCACCGTAATTTTGCCTCAAAGTCTTGAGCGTCAGCCCTATGAATCCCGTGAGCAGCTAGAGAATGTGATCCACCTGATCGAACATACGGAAAACGATCATCTCCCACTTGCCGAGGCCAGTGCGATCTGCAATCAGGAAATTATCTCTAAATGCCAGCAATTAATCTGTTTTGCTTATCACGATAGTCAGACCCTACTGAAAACCTGTCAGGATGCGGAAGAACAGAGTAAAGTTGTCACCCTGTTTTACTTTGACTAGGATCTTGACTAGTACTTGAATGTGATGGGAGCGTCATGCCAGTAAGGGTTGCCCGAAAATTGGCGCTGAACTATTTTGGGCTGATTCGGCTTGTGAGCCTTTAGCTCCGAAATTCTGAAATAGATCGGCAAATTCACCAAAGGCAAAATCTCGGTTAGCGGGACATCTGTCTTTTTTGTAGCTCCGCAGATAGACATAATCACAAATCGCATTATCCAATTGAGTCGCACTATTAATCTGCCAATTTTCTAAGCAGGCTGATGAGAAGTTGGCGGCAGTGAAATTAGTTCCTAATGCTTGTGTACCGATTAGATCGGCACGACTGAGATCTGCCTCAACTAGATCGGCTCCGATTAAGTTAGCACTGCGTAGATTCGACCAGGCGAGATTTGACCAGTTTAAACACGCTCCCACTAAGTTAGCGCGCAACAGATTCGCAAATCCAAGATCGGCTCCACTGAGATCGCTTTCACTCAAGTTTGCGCCACTCAAATTCGCGCTACTCAAATTTGCACCACTCAAGTTTGCGCCACTCAAATTTGCACCAGCGAGATTAGCTCTGAATAAATTTGCTTTGCTCAGGTTTGCGCCGCTCAAGTTCGCACCGCTCAGATTCGCGCCACTAAAGTCGGCTCTGCTTAAATTTGCGCCGCTCAGATTTGACAAACCCAGATTTGCCCCACGTAAGCTCGTGCCAATTAAGTTCGTAGCACGCAGTTTTGCCTCAATCAGATTGGCTTGCCCCAAATCAGAGCCACTGAGATTGGAGCCACTCAGATCGATTCCCATTAGGTCGGCGTTGTTGAGGTTCACCCCACTGAGGTAAACATCTCGCAGTCTGGCTCTACTTAAGTCGATCGAAATGTGGCTTTTTTGGAGTCGCCATTTATTCCAATCTGCGAGGTTTCTTTTCAGGAGAGCGAACTGTTCTACACTTGCCACGATTAGTCTTCCAGTATTTTGCTACTTCTACCTGACTGCCCCCAGCACGAAGAGGTTTCCACTTTTTTAACTATTGGTAGCTATTGAGGGGGGGAGTTTCAGTAAATAACTGACTATCCTATGTGGAATTTTTCGATCGCACATCAGCAAATCATCTTATATTGTCAGATAAAACTTAATCACACATTAATGTCCCAGTTCGATCGCCGTCCAAATCGTCCAACTATCGCTGAGTAGGAGCAATAAAGTAAAAGCTAACAGAATGAAATACATCCAAGGCTGGGCAAGAGGTCGCACATCTTTAGTATCGAGGCCCGTCTTTGCTTCTACCAGTTGCACTAAGCGAGTAAATCCAGACACCCGCATCGGCAGCAAGTAACCTGCGCCAGATTGACTGAGGAAGTAATACACCAGACCACCTTGACCAGTTGTGCGTGGTTTGAGGGCTTTGATTTCAGTCCAAGGCAATGACCATCCTCGCCGAAATAGGTTTGGCACCCAGTTGGGATAGTTAACGCTAATGCCTTGGTCGTCTAGCACCACACGTTCGCTCAAAGCCGCATACAGCAACACAAATCCAAAGACTAAACCTGCTACCAATACCTCGACTGGAATTGGCGTTGCCGTCACTTTTGCCAGAAACGGTAAAGGCCCGGTCAAAGCTGTGTATAAGCCCAGCAGCGTGATCCGAATCAGGGGCGAGATATAAAAAATGGATTGTGAGGTTTGCTGTATGTCTGGCATATTTTTCCTTAGGTCAGTCCCACCAGTTTGGCACTCAGATCCCACATGCGTTCAGCTTTTTCATCATCACGCGCTTGGGGAGAGACTTTCTGCACAAAAGACTGACCATTTTTTTTCTGACGATTGCCCCAGCTAAAATAAGCCCCTGATTGTTTGTATTCAGGATCGGCAATTACGGCTGCGACTCTTTCTCCAGATAGTTCCTGCGACACGTAACCGCCAGTGATGTTTTTTTGGAACCAAGGGAAGATTTTTTGAAACAAAGGATAGTGGTTGCGGAAAAGTGGTGTTTCGGCAACGCAGCCTGGGTAGAGCGAAGTGAAGGTGATCCCAGTTGAGTCGTGATAGCGGCGATGCAGTTCTCTCATTGTCAGGACGTTACAAACTTTACTGTCTTTGTAAGCTTTGACGGACTCAAACTGTTTACCATCAGCCATTGCGATCGGGGCTTTAAATCCTGCCTCAAAGCCCTCAAAATTACCCAGATCGGGGCGCGGTGGAATTTTGCCGCCCAGTTCATCTGGATTATGGGTGACAGTGCCTAAAATCACTAGTCTGGGGTCATTAGAGTTCGATCGTTTTAGATCCTCTAGCATCAGGTTGGCGAGCAGAAAATGACCGAGATGGTTTGTCGCCATGCTTAACTCAAAGCCTTCGGGACTGCGTAAAGGCTGTTTGAGTAAAGGCATATAGATCGCGGCATTACACAGCAAGGCATCAAGGGTCAGTTCTCTGGCTCTGAAGTTTTGGACAAACCGCTTGACGCTCTCCATGCTGGCTAAATCGATGTGGATCAGCGTGTAGCTATCCGATGACATACCTTCGGCTTTTGCGGCTTTGTCGGCTTTGTCTAAATCACGACATGCCATCACCACATGCCATCCTTTTTGGGCTAGGGCTTTGGCGGTGTATAAGCCTACGCCTGAAGATGCTCCAGTAATTACTGCGGTTGGTTTCTGATTTTGTGCCATTTGTTATCTAAACTCTGAATTACGACTTTTTCTATGATCTCATAGGTTTGGTAGTCAAATTATGAACAAATTTTTCGCACTTTAGGCAAATTATCGGATTTAGAGCTTAACGATCGAAAAGTGTTCAACTGCTAAAACGGGACCAATCATCGCGATCGACATGACATCATCTCGGATCGTGCCAGTGACTTCGACTTGCAGACCATCGTGAAGCAGTTCGCTAGGGGCGGGTTGGTGGATTTCGTAGACCTCGCCATTTTTTGCTTCGAGTGACCATGCACCCATGCCAAAAAGGGCTGATTTAATTTTGCCTTCAATTTTAATGCTCATACTCTATTTGCCTCAGTTTTAAGGGATAAATGCGCGATCGAAATGCACAACAGGGCGTTAACGCCAAGAAATGCTTGAGCAGCGAAGCCTTCACCTAACCACATCACTTCCGTACTGGTTGCAGCACTGACAGCGAGACAAGCGGCGACACCGATCGTCGAACCGATCGCAA
>JARCMB010000027.1 GCA_030248825.1 Pseudanabaenaceae cyanobacterium MP8IB2.15
CTCTGGATCGAATTTAGTCCCGAGTTCGGTCACAACAAGACCATTTACACTGACACGAGCCGCTAAAATCATTTGCTCCGCCGATCGTCTAGAAGCAACACCGTAGCGCGAAATAATTTTTTGCAAACGCTCGACCATAATCCTCAGATAGATATATTTCTTGATAACTGTATTTTTTGATGCGAAATAGAATCGCTCGAAAACCATAATATAGATGGTTAATCGAAAAATTTTTCTACCCATGAATCAAAAGTCTGAGACTACTGATAAATCGCTAACCGATAAGCTGTTAACCGATGCAGAATTATTAGTTCGCTCAGAGCATGATGGGTTAGGAAACTTACAGGCATTTTATCCTGAACTAGGGGATCAGGAGAAACTGAAAAAGCGATTGCAACAGATCAAACAGAGAGATGACGCATTAATTGGGGTATTTATCACTGACCTAGAAGGACAATTTCTCAAGGTTAGTCAAAGCTTATGCGAACTGCTCGACTATAGCGCGGATGAACTACTCTGCCTCTCATACCGTGATATTACTCGTTTTAACGATCTGGAAACTTATTTGCTTATGCAGGAAAAGCTCCTACTAGAGCAGTTAGAGCGATGTCAACTTAGTCAACACTATGTCCGAAAAGATGGGGAAATCGTTCATGTGATCGTTAGTCTTTATCTGATGCATAACGCTGAAAATATGCCATTGTGCTTCATATCTAGGTTTGAAGATATCAGCGATCGACAGCCTGAGCAACAGATTGAGTTTTCCGAAAAGTCAAGCGATCGCTACCGATTGCTGTTTGAGAGTAATCCCTATCCCATGTGGATTTATGACACATACACACTAGAGTTCCTAGCAGTCAACGATGCGGCAGTCAGTCACTACGGTTACAGTATTTCCGAATTTTTGACTGTGACCGTAGCGCACATTCAACCACTAGAAAAAGCTGCGAGAAATCACGATCTCTTGGGTAGTAATCGCGATCCTCTAACAACTTCAAGTTCAAAAGATGACTTAGATTTTGCTGGTATTATTTTTCATCGCAAGAAAGACGGCACTTTAATCTACGTCGAAGCCACATCCCATCCACTGATCTTTGAGGGCAGAGAAGCAGAAATTGTACTTATTCATGATGTCACAGAGCAAAAGTCAACAGAAGAAGCTCTACGCCAAGCTGAAGAAAAATATCGGAGTATTTTTGAGAATGCGGTAGAAGGGATATTTCAGACCACCGAAGATGGTCATTATCTCACCGCTAATCCTATGTTGGCAAAGATTTATGGTTATGATTCGGTCGCAGAATTAATGAATTCGATTACTGATATTGCCAATCAGCTTTATGTCACACCCAAAAGGCGGCAGGAATTTATGCGCTTGCTGCAAGAAAAAGATGTCGTAGGTAGGTTTGAATCCCAGATATATCGTAAAGATGGCAACGTGATCTGGATTTCCGAAAATGCCCGTGCGATTCGAGATCGACACGGTAAGTTACTCGGCTATGAAGGTACAGTCGAGGATATTACCGAATACAAACGGGTTGAAGAAGAACTCAAACTCCTGCAAAGTCTCACACTCGCAATTAGCACCTCAGAAGATTTCAACTCAGCTTTAGGCATTGCGCTCCAACAGATCTGCGAAACTACCGGCTGGCTATTTGGTGAAGCCTGGATTCCCAATCTTAGTGATGTCAATCCCCATCTAGAGTGCTGTCCCGCTTGGTTTAGTCGTAATCAAAACCTATCAGGATTTCGGCAGCTCAGTTTGGAGATCAAGTTTGCCCCCAATTCAGGACTTCCAGGTAGAGTCTGGTCAAGCCGCCAGCCAGAATGGTTGCAGGATCTAACAAAAGCAGTCGATCCTAGGTTCAATCGCCATCAACTTGCCACCCAGTTTGGTTTAAAGTCAGGTTTAGGGATTCCTATTCTGGCGGGAGATGAGGTGGTAGCAGTGATGGTATTTTTTATGGATCGGTCACGCAGCGAAGAGACACGACTGATCCAGCTTGTATCAACCGTAGCAACTCAGTTGGGTTCAGTGATCCAGCGCAAACGTGCCGAAGCCCGCATCAAACATCTCGCTTTCCATGATTCTCTAACCGATTTACCTAATCGTGCCCTATTTAAAGATCGACTGAATCAACTATTGATGATGGCAGATCGGCAACTAAAGCAGGTCGATCGTAAATCCGAGACATCGCCATCGCTGGCTGTGATGTTCCTCGATCTCGATCGATTCAAATTTGTTAACGATACATTGGGACACGCCACAGGTGATCTACTTTTGCAGGCAGTGGCAAAACGTTTAAATAGTTGCATTCGGCGCAGCGATACCCTAGCGCGTATGGGTGGAGATGAGTTTATGATTCTCTTGCCAGATATCCATCAAGCAGACTATGCGATCGCTGTGACCAAAAAGATTCTCAAAGCTTTGGAGTCGCCTTTCTTAATTAGTAATCAGGATTTACATATCACTGCCAGCATTGGGATTAGCTTCTATCCTCACGATGGTAGAGATGCCGAAACTTTACTCAAAAATGCTGATGTCGCGATGTATCGGGCTAAGGAGCAGGGCAGAAATCATTATCAACTCTATACCCGTGCGATGAATGCGCGTGCCTTTGAGCATATTGTGATTGAGAAGGGGATTAGACGGGCCATCGCTCAGGAAGAATTTCGAGTTTACTATCAGCCTCAAGTAGATTTGTACTCAGGTCAAATTATTGGCATGGAGGCTCTGGTACGCTGGCAACATCCCGATCTGGGTTTGGTTGCACCTGCTAATTTTATTCCCATTGCTGAAGAGTATGGCTTGATCGTCCAACTTGGCGAATGGGTGTTACGGACTGCCTGTGCTCAAAATAAAGCATGGCAAAATGCTGGGCTACCTCCTATTCCGATTGCGATCAATTTCTCAGCGCGTCAATTTCAAGAACATAGTCTCGCGGCACGAGTCTTCCAAGTGTTGGCAGATACAGGTTTAGACCCTAATTATTTGGAACTGGAAATCACTGAAAGTGTGATGATGAAGGATGAGGATATTGCGATCGAAACCCTGCGACAACTCAAAGATCGAGGTATTCATATTTCGATCGATGATTTTGGTACGGGTTACTCTTCGCTCTCTCATTTAAAACGATTCCCAGTCGAAAAGCTCAAAATCGATGCTTCGTTTATTCGTGAAATTACTACGGATAATGATGATGCTGCAATTACCACGGCGATCATTGCGATGGCACACAGTCTCAAACTCAAAGTGATTGCCGAAGGGGTAGAAACGGTCGGACAGTTGAAATTCCTGCGATCGCTCAAATGTGATGCCATGCAAGGTTATCTTTTTAGTCCTGCTATTCCTGCGGATGAAGTTACCAAGATGCTATTTGAAGTGAGATATTTCCTTTGAATCCAGAAAATGCTCTGGGCTATTGAGGTGCGCTAAAATGGGCAAGCATTCTTAATCCAATGAACTAATGTTATCTAAACTACGAGTTCAGCACTATAAAAG
>JARCMB010000235.1 GCA_030248825.1 Pseudanabaenaceae cyanobacterium MP8IB2.15
GTTATACTAATTGTTAAACTAGCAACAAAGTTTATGGTCTCTGCGATTAAACAACACAGCGTAGTTGGTAAGCAAGGCAAGATTGAGATCCGTGCAGATTTACCCGAAGGTACATTAGTAGAAATAATTGTTCTAGTTGAAGAACAGGATGAAACGAAATATCTACTTTCAACTGAGGCAAATCGAAAATATTTGATCGAAGCTTTGAGAGATGCAGAAAATCGTCAAAGCTATATCTATGTCGATCTCGAAAAACTATGAGGAAAATAGCTTTCTTGCCAAGAGCATTTGCAGAGTTTAGTAATTGGGCAATAGATGACAAAAAAATCTACGCAAAAATCGTTACTCTTATCAAAGATGTAGATCGCGATCCCTACACTGGTTTGGGCAAGCCAGAATCACTTAGGTATGAATTATCAGGACTATGGTCACGGCGAATTACAGATGAACATCGATTGGTATACAAGGTAATGGAGGAAGAAGTGCTGATTATTTCTTGTAAACTTCATTACTAAAAAGTGGATTTTTGCCTCCTACATTAGCATCGAAGCTGAAGAACTAACTCGCATCCTTGGTGCGATTATTGTCAAAGCTAGAAATATAAAAACGCGAGATTTTTTACTTTCACCTTTTAAAAGTCCCAATTAAAATCTAATCCCAAAAAATCATTTAATTGCTGATTATATGGCTGAAAGAAATTGGTAAGCTGTTGCTCTAGGTCATGATTAGATGGATTTTTTTCAGTTCCAGCATTATATTTTCCGTAATCTTTTAGTTCATAGTCAGGTAAATTCAGAAACTCTAAGACTTGTTTAAATATAGCCGCAGGGTTACTGTACAAATCCTCTGCTGATAAGATTAAAAACTGTTCTTTAGGGAATAGAGACATCCAAATTTTTAGTTGCTCAATGTAGATACCACGCGATAAGTAGCTGTAGTGCTGATGGTTATAGCTATAGTAATTGTCGTCAGATCGCAATTTTTCGACCTCGCCTTGCAACCGAGTTGATTCTTGTTCGATCGCTTGCTCGATCGACAATTGCTCAAACCCCAGCCTGACTTCATGATGGTAGTGAGAAATCGCTCTGACCACAGGATTTCGTAACAGAATAATCAGCTTCACTTGGGGTAAATAGTTGTAAACTCGCTGCGGTACACATGGATGAAAGAGATAATAAGGAGTTGCCTCACCTGAAATCGATCGATGATTTAGATTTTGAGCAGAACTAGCGATCTCGAACTGTGATTCGTACCAAGCTGTACCTCGATCGAAATTCAGATCGAAAAAATGAACCTCTTTTTCCTTCGCAGACAAAATTTGAGGATGTTGAGTTAAGTAGGCATATAGCGAAGTTGTACCAGCTTTTTGAGCACCGATGATCAGGAAATCTGGCTGCATTGGATTATCTGTGAGACTAGCAAGAATTCTAGCAGTGATTTTTGTCACGAATAGATAGCTTGAAGATTACAAAAACTAAGATGATGCATCACATGCTATAACAAATTTGCATCCATAATATTTAGGAGCAGTTAATTTTATATTTCTTAGCCAATACTCGATCGCGAGATGTTCGATCAGGAGAATTCTATATGTTCCTCAAATCTATTATCTCTAGCAGTGCGATTTTTTTATGCTTTGGGATACTACAATCCCCTTGTTCTGCATTGGCTCAATTATCGACCCCAGATCAAATATCAGCTCAAACACAGGATCGATCTCTGCTTAAGCTGTCCCCCAAGCAAAAGAGAATTCAGTACAATCCCCCCAAGAATTTGGGTGCACCAAAATATACCAGAGGTGGACTGGTAAGAGGGAATTGTATTGGTGACAGTTCTTGTTTGATTGCTTTGATGCCAGGGACAAGACTCGATCTAGATCATTTCCCCTTGACTTTAGCCGCATATCCTACTTTTTTCTTTAATATGCCTGAGTCCGAGGGATTTGCTTCCTTGATTCTCGATCGAATTGATGACAACAATCCTAACTTAGCAACTAGGATTTACAAACGCAACTTCTCAATTAAACTCGATAACCCTAGTATTATGCGGTTAAGTCTGCCTGAAGATGCACCACCATTGGAAGTGAATAAAAACTATAGTTGGAGCCTTAGAGTTTCTTATGAAAATGGTAATAGCGAAGAGGTGAATGGGTTTGTGCGACGAGTTGCGCTCACACACAAGCTAGGTGACAAGTTAAAGCAAGTTCAACGATCGGAATATCCATCAGTTTATGCTAAGACTGGACTTTGGTTTGAGACCCTAGAAGCGCTGGACAAATTGCAATGTACTAAGCTCGATCGACAGCAAGCCGAGGCGGAATGGAGGGAACTACTCAATTCTGTCAATCTGAATTCGATCGCAAAACAACCTATAGCTCAATGCAAAAATCGATTTCGGTAAGTCAATCGAGGCATACTTTTAGGAGATATCACTTATTACTAGAAGCAGGTAGGCTCTATGTGGGCTAAGCTAAAACATCAAATTTGGGAGTGGCGTGGGGTGCTAGTTGCCGCTCCTAGTGTCACAGGGCTGATCATCCTGCTGCGCTTATTAGGATGGCTGCAACCTTTAGATTGGTTAGCATTTGACTATTTTTTACACCTATTACCACCTGAGTCGGTCGATCCGCGGATCGTGATCGTTAGCATTGATGAGACAGATATCAATCAGCTCAAGCAATGGCCGATCGGTGATGGCGTGCTTGCCGAAATCTTAGATCGGATTAAACATCAGCAGCCTCGATCGATCGGGCTAGATATCGTCCGCGATCTGCCGACCGAGCCTGGTCATCAGAGATTAGTTGAGCTGTTCAAATCCACCCCCAATCTAGTGGGAGCATTGCAAACTCAACTAGACCCAAAGTCAACCCCGAAAAATTTGCTCCAGAGAGATGCACTAAGTGGGATTGCCCCCTCCCCAGTTTTAAAGGAACTCGGACAGTTAGGAGAGGCAAGTTTGATTGTCGATGGCGATGGCACAGTCCGACGAGCTTTACTATCCTTAGAAAATTCTGAACGAGAGACTGTACTTGGGTTTGGTTTTAAATTAGCTCTCCTTTATCTCAATGACGAGCACAAAGAGATTCCCTATCCCGAAGCGATTAATCCGCCTCGATTTCAGGCAAATGATGGTGGTTATGTCAACGCCGATGTGGGTGGGCATCAGGTGCTATTAAACTATCGAAGAGCTGAGGCAGGTTTTCGGTCTGTCTCTTTGAGAGATGTCTTAGCTAATCGCATCCCATCAGACTTGTTTCGCGATCGAGTTGTTTTGATCGGAGTTACTGCTGTTAGCCTTAAAGACTACTTCACCACGCCACTCAACAAGCTATCGTGGAATTCCCTCACCCAAACGTCGGGCGTAGAGATCCATGCCCATATCATCAGTCAACTTTTGAGCGCCACACTAGATGGTAGGACAGAAACTCAGGTGTGGTCATCGCCAGTAGCAGGACTCTGGGTTTTTGTCTGGTCGTTATTGGGAGCGGTATTGAGCTGGAAATGGCGACATGTAGGGCTAAAGATCGAGCCGCAAAATGATCGAGATCGGGGCAAAAAGCGATCTTTATTAAAGTCGATCGTCGATCGATTAGATTCACTTACTCACCCACTTGTTTTTTTTGTGGTCGGAGGAGCATTAATCATTGCTTGCTACTTTGCGCTCTGGGCTGGCTGGTGGATTCCTGTCGTCCCACCTCTTCTAGCACTAGCGGGATCTGGGCTAGCGATCGTGATCTATATTGCCCGCAGTGCCGCCGAAATTCGCACCTTTTTTAGTCGATATCTTTCGGATGAAATTGTGGCAATGCTGCTAGAAACACCTGAAGGTACGAAGATTGGCTCTGCCAGACGCAAAGTCACGATTCTGATGTGTGATTTGCGCGGCTTTTCATCGATATCAGAGCAATTATCGCCTGAATCTGTAGTGGCGATTCTGAATGTATTTTTGGGTGAGATGACAACTGTGATCTCGCAATATCAAGGCACGATCGATGAGTTTATTGGTGATGCAATTCTGGTGATTTTTGGTGCGCCGATTTTCCGTGATGATGATGCTTACAGGGCTGTAGCCTGTTCGATCGCGATGCAGTTGCGAATGGATATGGTCAATGCTCAACTTGAACAGCTTAGTTTGCCGATAATTGCGATGGGAATTGGGTTAAACACGGGCGAAGTTGTAGTTGGAAATATCGGTTCCCAAACCCGAACCAAATACGCTGTCGTTGGCAGTAATGTCAATCTTACCAGTCGGATTGAATCATTTACTGTGGGCGGTCAAATTCTGATTTCAGATGCGACTTTAGCTGATGCAGGTGAGGAGATCGTGCAGGTAAACAGAAAGATGATCGTAGAGCCTAAAGGAGTTAAACATCCAATCGCGATTTATGATGTTGGTGGAATTGGTGGTAAATATAATCTCTTGCTGACTAAAAAAGAAGATGTGATTCATCCCTTGAGAGAGACGATATTACTAAGTTACAAGGTTTTAGAAGATAAATCTCTGGACAGTCATGTTTATCATGGTAGGTTGATCGGCTTATCGTTATCTGGGGCTGAAATTTCGGCAGATCGATCGTTACCTTTTTTTACCAATATCAAAATATTTTTATCGCTCATTCCCGTCTCAAACCCTGAAGGTATTCATGAAGATCCAGACAAAGATATCGAAGATCAGGGGTTTTACGCTAAAGTGACTGAAAGAGATGTGGGTGAAAATGCAACTTTTTATGTTTGCTTTACAAC
>JARCMB010000236.1 GCA_030248825.1 Pseudanabaenaceae cyanobacterium MP8IB2.15
CTTTACTGTCAGCCTGTCAGCCCCCAGCGGTCAGGTCGTTCAAGTAAATTATGGCACCACAGACGGCACTGCTTTCGCGTCGCGCGGTGATTACAATCCTGTCTCCGGCACCTTGATTTTTGCGCCAGGGCAGACATCTCAAACCATCTCAGTTCCAGTCAAAGGTGACACCCTTTACGCTCCCAACGAAACCTTTTTTGTTAACTTAAGCAATCCGTTAGGCGCAACAATTGCCGATGCTCAAGGGGTTGGCACGATCGTTAACGACGATAACCGCGTGTTTAACTTTACCAATGCCAAATGGAATCTATCTGGCACACCAACGGCGCAATTACTCGGTACTTTTGTGCTGGGTTCACAAGGTCAATTGGTCAGCACCAACATCTCCACCACATCTGGAGAATCTCAAGTTACCGATCAAGCAGCTAATGATGGTAATCCTGCTACCCCTCCTACGATCACTATTCCAGGCGCAGTTTATACAGGAGCACCACGTCCTAACGAAATCCAGCCTCGCCTATTTCAACAAGGAGTATTGCCACCTCAACCAGTCGATAATTTTTTCCGCCTAGTTTTATTTTCGACCACATTTCCATTTCCCGTGCAGTTGATGCAGCTCAGCTTCCCAGGCGATGCGATTAATTTTACGGGAGGAGCTTTTGCCCCTGACGATAGTTTTGGCATAACGATCGACCCAAATACAGGTACGCCGTTCTTATTTGAAAACTTTGAAACCAGAGTAGTCCCTGGCGGCACATTTGCAGGACAAGCTACACCCCTATTATACCAACGTCGCATTGCTGGCGGCGGCACGATCGCCAATGGCGGCGCCGTTTTAGACCCGCTTAGCGTCGAGCCGACTACTAACACTACTACGATTCCTGCAGGTCCTGGTACGCTCAAACTCGGTACAAATCTCAATGATGTGATTACAGCTAGTGCTGGTAACGATACGGTCTATGGCTATGCAGGGGATGATTTGGTGGATGGCGGGGTTGGTAACGATTATATCGATGCTGGGATCGGTAATGATGTTGTATTCGGCGGGATCGGCAACGATACGCTAATTGGTGGGGCTGGGAGTGACACCTTGACTGGTGTTGCTTTCCCGACATCAGGAAATCCTAGCCCTGGTTTGGGAGAAATCGATCATCTGATTGGTGGAGCGGGAATCGATACATTTGTGCTGGGTAATGCCTCTAACGTCTTTTATAACGATAACAATGCTGCTAGTGCTGGCTTGAGCGATTATGCTGTCATTTCTGGGTTCAGTACATTTGAGGATTTTATCCGACTCAAAGCTCCGCTGACTGGTGTGGGTAGCTATTTTGTTGGAGTTTCGCCGATCGCCTCATTATCTGGATCGGGCATTTTCTTCGACATAGATAATTCAGGCGGGCTAACTAGCAATGATGAATTGATTGCTGTAATTACTGGAATTGCCCCGAGTGCGGCGATCTCTTCTCGTTTTGTAGCTTGATGAGTTGCTAAAGCTCTGTGGTCGTGTGAGCTAAAGATCGATTTTTGATATCACTTAACATTTTTGGAGGAGGAAATTTCAATGTCTTATTTAACAAAATTTATAGCTAGTCCGTTGATCGTTACGGCGATATTTACTTCGGCATTAGCAAATGTAGAGCCATTGAAGGCGGAAGCAGTCGATCCTTTGCCAGATGCTTTACCCGCAACTTCTTTGCTGGCAGATAATTCGTCAAGTAGTTTGGCAACAACCCCATCGGCTCCATATAGACTGTCAGTAGACCAACTCAGCAATCAAACTTTACCAACATATTCACTCGCAGATGCCAAAGGATCGTTACCTGCTCCAGCCATAGAATCAAACCTGATTCAAAACTTAAATCGTGACGATCTCGAACAAACAGCCCAGAATGTAACTTCGGTATCGCAGCTCAGCGACGTTCAGCCGACAGACTGGGCGTTTACAGTATTACAATCTCTGGTGGAACGCTATGGCTGTATCGCAGGCTATCCCGATCGCACCTTTAGAGGTTCCCGTGCCACTAGCCGCTACGAATTTGCCGCAGGGTTAAATGCTTGCTTAGACAAAATTAACGAGCTGATCGCCACTGGTTTAGCCGATAAAGTCAGTAAAGAGGATCTCGCGGCATTACAAAAACTCCAAGAAGAATTTGCTACCGAACTTGCGACCTTGCGCGGTCGGGTCGATTCGCTTGAAGCCAAAACTGCCCAACTCGAAGCTCAGCAATTCTCTACTACCACTAAATTCAATGGTGAAGCGATCATGGCTCTGAGCGACTCCTTTGGTGGCAATAACGTCAATGGATTCTTAAATTTACCCACTTCCGACAAGAGTAATGCGGTGTTCCAGTATCGGGTGAGACTGAACTTCGATACTAGCTTTGCAGGACGCGATCGGCTCAGGGTTCGGTTGCAAGCCACGAATGCCAAACCAGTCCTCACAATTGGTGATGGCGTTGTTTCCTCCACCACGCTCGCGAACGATGGTCGCTTTACATTTGATGAAACCGTCCTCGCCCAAAACAATAACTCGATTTCCTTAGATCGTTTGGACTATAGTTTCCCGATTGGCGATCGCGCCAAGGTGACTATATTTGCCAAAGGTGCAGCCCACTACTATTACGCTGACACGATCAATCCTTACTTTGATGACTATACTGGCGGCAATGGGGCGATATCCAATTTTGGCGAACGCAACCCAATTTACAATATCAACGCTGGCGGGGCTGGGATTGGCTTCAACTATATCTTCAGCGATGCAATACGGCTGGACTTAGGGTACATCTCAGTAAATGCTAACGATCCCACTGGCAGTAACGGTCTGTTTGGCGATACTTATTCAGCTTTAGCACAGTTGGTTGTAAAACCCAGCAATAACTTTAAGATTGGGTTCAGCTATGCCCATGCATACAGCGCCCCAAATATTTTTCGTTATGGCACTCCAGGCAATAGCACTGGCAGTATTTACGCTAGCTTAATTGGTTTGGGTCTACCTGGGTTAACAGGCTTGCCAGACTCACCTGCATTCTTTGGTATCCCATCAACTACTGATACTTATGGTGTATCTGCCTTTTATCAGTTCAGTCCTAGTTTTGCTGTCAGTGCCTGGGGTGGCTATACTGCTGCCAAACTTAAAGGCTTTGGCGAAGGTGACATTTGGAACTATGCCATATCTCTCGCTTTTCCTGATTTATTTAAAGAAGGAAACTTGGGCGGTATTATTTTTGGCTCCGAGCCAACTCTCACAGGTTTGCGTTACAACTTTAATGGCATAGCGTCATCCGAAATTAAGAATCGCGACAATGTCCTGCATCTCGAAGCTTTCTACAAGTATCGTATCTCAAAAAATCTCTCGATTACGCCTGGGATCATCTGGTTGCCTGCAATTAATCAGCGAAGTGCGAACGATGACATTTATGTAGTCACGCTCAGGACTACATTTACCTTCTAATGTGAGTCAGTATAGGGGATTGTGGGTTTACCAAATCCCCTATACTGAGTGCAATTCTAAAAGATCGCTAAATCCAAAACCCATAAATTAGGAGATCTAATCACATGCCAGAATTTATTGCCAAAGTTGAAGAAACGCCAAAGACTAGAATGTTGCAACGCCAACTAGGCTCAGTTGAAGAAGGCAAAAACGATTTCAACTTGTTTACTCTTTGCTTCCTAGAAGACGGAGCCTATCAGTTTGGGAATTTCAATCCCAGCCTAGGGCGACAAGGAATCTTACAAGGCTTTTACAATCTCGTGCCTTTGGTCAAGGGTGATTTCTCGAAAGTCAAAGTCAATCACGACATTTGGATTCTCGAAGAAGTGGGAGATAAGATCTTCTGCCAAATGGATACGGTCTATAAAATTGACGATGAGGAAAAGCTGAGACTGCCATGCTTTGCGATGTATTACTTTAGTGGTGAGTTTGACGAAGAAGGTAGAGAGTACATCAAGAAGTTGCAGACTTTCCTCGATACTTCGCCTTTGTTTATGGATACCTCATCACTGATTCCCAATGGTGCTCCGTTCAAAGGATTACCTTAATGGCTTGGTTTGTGAAAAAACGTTACTGAGGATCTCACCTTGCGCATACTTCTGATTGCTAACACTCTATTTGAATTTGCAGTTGCGGTCGCCATGATTTTTTTCTCTCCCTCTCTTTTTCAGGGACAAGCTTTGACAGTTGCTGTAGCAAGGGTATTAGGAGGTAATGCTCTGGCTCTTGGCACGCTCAGTTTGTTGATGCAGGGTTTGACTGAGCCGTTACAGATCCGAGCTGGATTGATCGCGCTCACGGTGTTTCATATCTCGGTGTGTATCATTCAGGGCATAAATTTTTTGGATGGCAGCATTCCTCTTCCAGCGGTCATCGTGCATCTGCTATTTGCGATCGCGTTTGGATTTTTTCTGCGGCAGAACTTATCTCGACGAGGATAGATTTTGGGGATAATGTGAGATGAGATCGTTTACGATCGAAGATTTTAGCCAAATATTCTAGCAATATTCTTAATCAAGTAATATGCAGCGTTTTAACTTTCAATATCGTCTAGCTTTGGTAATTTGGGCATTAAGTGGAGTAGGACTTCAAGCTACGGCTGAAACCACACCAGCAGAGATCTCTTTCACTTCTGTTGCTGAAATCGAACAGGGCTTATCAGTCAAACAGGTAGAAGCTTCCCAGAAATTTCTCTCTGTGGAACTAGATAACAGTGCAGATAATTCAAAAGTTGCCACCAACTTGCCCGCGCCTCAGATCGATCTAGACAATAAAGCTGTGGTGGAGCGAGTTACATCTGTTAACGATCTAGAGAATTTTGCCCCGCCGAGCGATCGATGGGTCGGTCGTCCTGAACTGACTAGTTTATTTAATTTAAACTCACGGTCGATCGCGCAATCCCCACCCTCTGAGAACTCTAAAGAATCACCCATAGAACCGACACCGCCACCACCAGACATTACGCTCGATAGTTTTGTAACCGATTTTAGCTACCAGTCAGATAATTTCAATCTAGTGATCTCATCAGTTGAGCCAAGTGTGATCTTTCGCCTCGCCAATGGCAACAAACTCAGCCTCAAAACTGGTGCTGTCAATCTCCGCGATCAACCAGGATTTCAAGCTGTGACGATCTATCCAGTGCGTGTTGGCTGGGAAGGGAATATCGAACGAGCGAATGTTAAAGCGGGGATCACTCTTAATACCTTTAGTCGCCTACCATCTTCAGTCGGGTTCGATGCTGGTGTGTCCATTCCTGTACTACCCAACCTGATTGTGGGAGCATCATTTGAGCGCACCCCCATGAAGTACGCGCCCTCCACACTGGAAATCCCAGGAACCACCACTTACAGTGCCTATGGTCCAAACCTGTTATGGTTGATCGATCGAGACACCAGCCTGTTCTCGTTTATCAGTTTTATCGACATCAACGATGGCAATTCTGGCAGCATCTCTTTCACCAAACTCAAGCGCAACTTCGGACAATTTTCAGTTGCAGGTAATGTCGTTACTACCTCTTACGCCAAAGACTCTGCGCCTTTTATCTTTACGCCTCAAGATTTCATGATTTACAACGGCGAACTTGGATGGCAAGGGGATCTAACTGATTTCCTCAACCTCCGCGCCCAAGTCAATCTGGGGGAGCAACGTCTGCGTGGGGAGTGGACAAACGCGCTCTACTATGAATTTCAGCTAACAGCTAAACTTTCGCCAACCGCTGACGCTTTTATCAACTATTCTTTTGGTAAACTCAGTCAGATCTCATACTTCCGAGCCGCCACAGGTGCCGACGATCTTTACAGTCGAACGCTGATCGTCGGTCAATTGCGTTTCAGGTTTTAGGTGCGAAATTAAAACATTAAAGGTATAACAGCATGTCCCCTTTGTAAGGTATGTTAAAAATAGCTGCGGGAGTAATGAGTAAAGGAGACCAGCAAGATGTCTGAGCAGTCGAGTGAGCAATCTGGAGCTAAGTCTGGATTGGGGCATTTCTTAAACGGCATCCAACACTTTGGAATTACCGTTGCTAATTTGGAGAAATCGCTCGAATTTTATACTGAAGTGCTAGGTGGGAAGCTAGCTGTCGGCGAGACAGGACTAGAAGGCGATACAATTCAAAACACGCTGTTTCAAAAAGAAGAAGTCGATGCCGAGACTTTAGGTAAAACACTCCAAGAGCTTGACGTTCCTAATATCAGAGACATTGGTAATGCGATTGATGTCAGATTTATTTCTTTTGGCAATGCCGTAGTTGAGCTAATTCACTTCCGCGATCGAACTTCCGATCCATCTACTTCACCTAGCGTAGTCAGTTCAGTCCCGTCTCACATCGGTCATGTCAATGCCAAACATCTATCCTTCCATGTCAAAGATACGATCGACCTCAACGAGTTTGCCAAAAAATTAGAAGCTGAGTGCCAGCAACGTGGCATTCCCAATGTTGTGTTTAATCGGATTGAACGGGCTAGGTCAGTCGAGGAAAGAAATTCGATCGCCCAAAAATATAACTCATTTAAATTTTGGAATGAACCAGATCCAGACACTGGTGAAATTGTCGATGCCGAATGGGGCGAATTTGAAGGCTGGTCTTTGTTTTATTGCAAAGGTCCTAGTGGTGAACAACTTGAGTTTAACCAAGTCACCCGCAATGTCAAAAAATTATTTGCCAATGCCCAAGCAGAGTACAACAAATCCAACGGCACTAGCTTTATCAGTGGCTAGTAATTGGACTTGATATCTTGGTAAAATAATGGCGTGAGTATACTTACGTTTTTACTCAAGATTAGCCTTACTCTGATATTGACTTTAGTTAAGAAATTAATAAATTAGGAGGATCGATGACAGACAGATTTCCAGGAAGCCCAACACACCGTGTTTTGAGTTTATTTTCCCGAGGCGAATCATTTGATTCAGCAGGATTTACTACCTTTTTCACGGATACGCCTGCTTATCAATTTGGCAACTTTGAGGTGGCGATGGATAAAGCCGCAATCTTAGCTTCTGCTGATAATTTCTTCAATAACATCAATGCTGTTTACCACGAAATTAAAATGATGTGGGAACATGGCGACTGTGTATTTGTCGAAATGGATGTCCAGTACTGGCGCAAAGATAATTCTTACATCTCACTGCCATGCTTTGATATCTTTCGGATGGAACCAGGCACTGACCTGTTTTCGGAGTTACGCATTTTCATGGATGTTAACCCTGTATTTGAGCCTAGTCGTGTTGCTGCCCCTAACGCTTCCATCCTGACGATCGCTGAAAACAAAACCATTACCCCACCAGGGACAATGAAAAAGTTCTTTGCTGAAGATCCTGAAGGAATGAAAAGAGTCAAGGCAGGCTTTGTGCCTAAATGGTCGATTAATGGGCCTAAATGGTCGATCGACTAACTACAAAAAACAACTAAAAAACCTGTCGGAATTTTTCAGCAACATCAGGATTTTTAGGTCAGGTTTTGTGGAAATCTCTTGATTTAGATTGATATTTAGATCGATTCGGTCACGACAAAACCTGCCCTTTCGTCATCTGTCTTCGCGTTTATCTTCCAACTAAGTAATACAAATCAGAGGACGATCGTATGTCAAGAATAGAAAAAGTTGAGCGCATGGTTGGATACTTGACTGAGCAGAATTGGGAAGCAATGTATCCCTTTTTTACTGAAGATTTAGTCTACAAAGTCGGTTCTAACCCCCTGATATCTGGGGCAAAAG
>JARCMB010000237.1 GCA_030248825.1 Pseudanabaenaceae cyanobacterium MP8IB2.15
CTCGACCACATTTAAAGCACTAGGAATAAAATAAGTCGCAAATAGTGAGATACGTTGCCAACCCTTACGGCGATTGGCAGGATTATTCTCGACTAGATCGGACGCACTATCTTTGGCATGGAAAAGTAAAGGATAGGGATCGAGTTGGAGGATTGCAGGTGGATCGGTGGGAATCGAGATCACGGAGTCTGTCACCAGCAAAGTATTCGATCGACGATCTAAAAACGCAACTTCGATAAATCTGCCTAATACCAACTTCAGTGGGCCTAAAATCTCATAGTCAAACTGGCTGGCAAAAGGAGCCTGTCGGCAATCTTCTGGGAGAATTTGGGTTCGATCGCGCGGCAATCCCAACCAAGACAGGGGCAAATTGAGCGGGAAACTCCACTGACCAGGTGCAATAAAAATTTGGGCAGTTGGAAAACATCTGGCAAATGGCCCTACAAAGACCTTATGTTCTAACCCAGAAGCAGTCGGCAAAATAATGTACTTTATCTCACCATGTATTGCAACTAATTCATTCACCAGCCGAACACATTCAGGCGTGGGAGCCACAGGGGCATAGACCAGTAGACCTCCATCATCGAGTTTAACTACTGTCATCCGAATTGGCACAACCACATAAAAAATGCCTTGCAGTTGGTCAAAAGTCCAAACCGAGTCTTTTACAACTTCTTGGCGCAAGGTTCGCCGTCTGCCATACGGATACATCGGTACAACATACCAAAACGGCCACGAAAAGTCTTTTGAATCAGTCTGCTGTCCCTGCATTGTCTATATTTCGCGCTTTCCTTTTATTGTTCGCATCATCTCAAGCAGAAGGGCTAGAGATGAGATTAGATAATATGACCGTATAGATCGTAGTGATCGGCATCAGTAATTTGCACAGGGAGGATATCCCCTAATGTCGCCTTACCATGCGGATCGCTGAGATACACTAGACCATCAACATCAGGGGCAAAACGAGCCGAGCGACCGATTAAATCGCCAGTTTCAGGATTTTCCTGCTCGATCAACACATCCACAATTTTGCCAATCTCTAATTGATTCTTTTTGAGCGAAATCTCTTGTTGTACTGCCATCAGAGCATCTTTCCGCTCTTCTTTGACCTGCTCAGATAGCTGATCTGGCAAATCAAACGCAGGTGTTCCTTCTTCCGCCGAGAATGTAAACACGCCAACATGATCGAATTCATGACGTTGGACGAACTCTAAGAGATGTTCAAATTGCGCCTCAGTTTCACCTGGGAATCCCACGATAAATGTGGTTCGCATCACAGCCTCAGGTGTTCCAGCTTTAATTTGTTCGATAATCTTGTCATTTACCCGCCCCTGCCAAGGACGATTCATCGCTCTCAACACATCAGGATGGGAATGTTGCAATGGCAAATCTAAGTAAGGCAAAACATTGGGTGTAGATTGGATCGCTTTTAGCACTTTTGGTGTTAAGCCTGTAGGATAGGCATAATGCATCCGTACCCAAGGAATATCGACTTCGCCTAAAGCACAAAGCAATTCGGCTAAGCGAGGTTGACCATAGATATCCATGCCATAGTTGGTGGTGATTTGAGAGATTAAAAGTAGTTCCTTAACCCCTTCACTCGATAGGCGTTCGGCTTCGCTGACGATCGATTCGATCGATCTCGATCGTTGGTTTCCGCGCAAGTATGGAATGATGCAAAAGGCACAGCGATAATCACATCCTTCTGCGACTCGTAAATATGCCACAGACTGGTTTGTCGTGCGATAGCGTGGGACGGTTTCATCCGCAATATAAGTCAGCTCAGTCGAAACTTCTTTGACTCGTTCGCCTGCTTCTGCCCGTTCGATTACATCAACAATCTTGTGGTAGTCGCCCGTTCCCACCAAAGCCACTGCTTCGGGGATTTCATCTAATAATTCTTGCTGAAAATGCTGTGCCATGCAGCCTGCAATCACGATCCGTTTGCCCGCTTCTGCCAGTTCTACTAGGGTTCGTACCGACTCCTGCCGTGCTGCGGCGATAAAGCTACAGGTGTTGACAATCACATAATCTGCTAATTCTTCGTTAGCATCAACGCTATAACCCGCCTGCACTAAAAGCCCCAGCATATGCTCGGTATCAACGCGATTTTTCTCGCAACCCAGATGGGAAATCGCGATCGTGGGCTTGACCGTTTTAACTGGGTTATTAACGGGATATTTAATGAGAGACTGAACCATAGAACTTGATGTATAGCGACAGCAGAAAGCAGAGCTTTACTAGAGTACCATTCTTAACAGGTAGTGTGTTGTTGCTTCCCCGTAGCTTGAAGTACCTGCACCGTAGAGATGCAATCCAGGAGAATCATTATGACGACTCTGATTCAAACTCCAACTCACAATTCAGTTATTGCCGCATCAGAAAAAAAAGTCTGGACAGATGCAGAATTTATGGCACTCCCCGACGACGGACATCGATACGAAATTATGGACGGAGAACTAATTGACATGGGAAATTCAGGCGCACTACATGGCTATGTTTGCAGCCTTCTAGTTATGTCTTTGATGAGCTATGTTCTACCCAAAAAATTAGGCGTTATTCTTGACTCCAGTACCGCTTTCAAAATGAAAAACGGGAATAAACGCGCTCCCGATGTTTCTTTCTTTGCCAAAGAACGTTTACAAGGAATAACAGAATTACCCACTGGTTTTTTAGACGGCGCGCCCGATCTTGTGGTTGAAGTCTTATCACCTGGAAACACGGTTGAAGAAATCGATCGTAAGTTGGTGGAATACTTCGAGAATGGTGCTCGCTTAGTTTGGGTGATTAGCCCAAATCAACATTATGTATTGGTCTATCGTTCTGCCCAAGAACCCGATCGATTACTTAAATCGATCGATTTCCTCGATGGTGAAGATGTCATTCCTGGCTTTACTCTTCCCGTTACCAGTTTGTTTCAAAAACTCTCTTTTTAGACCAATAAACCAGCCTAAATTCCTAGTCTTTGATAGATCTGATCGAGATTTTTCATGTGTTTGCGCGGATCGAAGCAGGCATCAAGTTCTGTGGGAGAAAGCAGGTTTTGCACCTGTGGATCGGCAGTAATCAAAGCCCGAAAATCGCCATCGATCTTATTCCAAGCTAAATGAGCATTTTTCTGCACGATCGAATAAGCTTCTTCTCGACTCAAACCCTTACCCACCAGTGTAAGTAAAACCTGTTGACTAAATACAACCCCACCATAGCAGTTGAGATTGCGCTCCATATTGTGCGGATGGATCAGCAACTTTTTGATTAGATCGGTGATTTCGACCAACATGAAGTGAGTTAAGATACAAGAATCGGGCAAAATCACCCGCTCTGCCGCACTGTGAGAGATATCGCGTTCATGCCAAAGCGCGACGTTTTCTAAAGCTGTCATCGCATTACCGCGTACCACTCTTGCCATCCCTGTCAGGCGTTCGGAGCGAATCGGATTGCGCTTGTGGGGCATCGCGGATGAACCTTTTTGCCCTGGCGAGAAGTACTCTTCAACTTCCAAGACATCGGTGCGTTGCAGGTTACGAATTTCTACGGCAAAGCGTTCGATCGAAGCCGCTAGCAAAGCTAGAACCTGAACATATTCAGCATGTCGATCGCGCGATATCACCTGAGTTGAAGCGCAATCTGGTCTGAGTCCTAAATTTTGACAGGCGATCGATTCGATCTGAGGATCGACATTGGCATAAGTCCCAACTGCACCTGAGATCTTGCCCACGGAGATCGTTTTAGTCAAAGTTACAAGTCGATCGCGATGCCGTAAAACTTCAGCTAACCAACCTGCCAACTTGAACCCAAACGTAATCGGCTCAGCGTGGATGCCGTGCGTCCGACCTGCCATGATCGTATAGCGATGTTGTTGCGCCTGATAACGAATCGCTTGAACTAATGCTTCAACTTGCGCCTGAATCAGATTCAGACTGCTGACAAGCTGTAATGCTAGTGCGGTGTCTAGCACGTCAGAGCTAGTTAAACCTAAGTGAATATGCCGTCCTGCCTCACCGACATGCTCATTCACGTTAGTCAGAAAAGCAATCATGTCATGGCGAACTTCGGCTTCAATCTCGGCAATTCGATCGGGACTGAAACTGGCTTTAGCTTTAATTTGCTCGACTGCATCATGAGGAATGTAGCCCAATTCTGCTTGAGCCTCGCAGACCGCAATTTCCACGTCCAGCCAAGTTTGGTACTTGTATTGCTCTGTCCAAAGGCGACCCATTTCGGGCAAGGTATAACGTTCTATCAAGATTTTGAACTGCTAGATTACAACCAGGGTTAACTAGTCTACCAAACTGTCTCAAAGAAATACATCAAGCGACTATGAAAATCACAGGGCAACCGCATAAAAAAGTCAAATGGTTTTCGTCCTGATGTAGATTTCTTTTCTTTCATAAAGGCTTTACTCAAGATTCGGCAAGAATGTCTCCCATTCGACGATCTCGTTTAGTTTCAGCAGTGCATTTTTGAAGCTTCCGTGCTTTTGTTCGCATTTTTCAAAATCAAAAATGTCTGTTTGCCTTTCCTGCAATGCTTTTTATCTCTTAATTGTTATATCCTACTTCTACTTCTTTTGCTTGAAGCCCTCTCCCTGTCTAGATCTATTTTTAGAGATGCCCTTAAGAGATAATCCCCGATCGAAGTGCTCTCACCGATGCTTCGGTACGATCATCGGCGCAGAGTTTGCTCAGAACGTTACGGACATGAGTTTTAACTGTGCCCACCGTGATGAACAACCGTTCGGCAATCACGACATTAGTGCATCCATCTACCATTAGTTCTAGGACTTCGAGTTCGCGGCTAGTCAATGGATATGCCTCTAGAACTTCGCCATATTTAGTCTCTACAGCCTGAATCGTCACAGTGTTTTTGGTTACTTCTGGAGGTTTGGCGATGCCTTGCCGCATCTGCCGCAGCACAATACTAGCGATCGAAGGATCGATCCAAGCACTACCGCTATGAGTTGCTTCGATCGCTTCTACCAGTCGATCCATTTCAATATCTTTCATGCAGTAAGAATCCGCCCCAGCCGCAAACGCCGCCAAGACAGCATCTTCACTGCCCTGCATCGTCAACATTAATACTTTGGTCGTATTCGTCGGATCTTCTGCCTGAAATTTACGAAATTGCTGGGTCATTTCGATCCCATCCATGCCAGGTAAACCAATATCGACGATCGCCACATCGGGTTTAGTAGTTTTCAAAACGGCTAGTCCTTGGGTGGCATTGGCAGCTTCTCCAGCCACCTGAATACCAGCGTAAGTCTTGAGGGCAGTAAGTAGACCGAGGCGCACAACAGCGTGGTCTTCAATGATTACAATACGGATTTCGCTCATGGTTTTAGAATGTATGCGGAATATTCGCTATATATAATTAAATCTGTCGATCGAAACTTGGAAAATGAGTTAAAAGTGTTCTAATTTAATTAGAGAGGGGATAAAGATTTAGTAAAACAAATTTAGATTAAGTTAAACGGTATATCTTAAGAAAATACCATAAGTTTAGGTAAGACTAAATATCTAGCGCAGCCTCTGCGATCGCCCTTAATTCTACTTAACTTTAGATATGCCATCTTTTTTACCAATCCGAATTGTGAGGACTCAGTGGCAGAAAATCCCACTTCAATATCAGGGCGTACTCATACTTCTGTTCCCTCTGACCTGCCTGATCGCCTCTGTGAGTGCCACAAATTTGATGAGGCAAAATGTGACCCAATCAGCGCAATATGTCGATCGCACACAAGAAGTATTGCTGACCAGCCAAAAAGTTTTAATTTCTTTGTTAAATGCCGAAATAGGTGTGCGGGGTTACTACGTCACTCGTCAAGCCGAATTTCTCGAACCTTATACACTCGCCCAGACTAGTTTGCCGACCTCACTCGATCGATTAAAAAATCTCGTCCAAGATAATCCGACCCAATTGCAACGAGCTACCGCGATCGGTCAATTGGCGCAGGAGAACATGACATCACTCCAGCAGTTAGTTGAGTACAAGACCATCGTCTCTGAAAATAGGCCAATTACGGCAGTAAAAACTCTAGTAAATCTAGGCAATCAACGTTTGGCTCGAACGCGCATCACGATCGACCAGTTCGAGGCAGAAGAACGACGTTTGTTGGGGTTACGGAAGCAAGCGCTAGAGAGCCAACGGGAATTTAACGGCACGATCGTTTGGGGCAACTTGATCGCCAGTGTTTTGGGAACAGCAGTGGCGGTGGGTTTGTTTATTGCCGTTTCTAAAGATCTGCGCCGACGAGAGCAAAAATTGCGTGAGAGTCGAAACCTTACCGAAGCGATCATCGCCAATGTCGTGGATAGTGTGGTTCTGCTCGATCGACAAAATCGGATTGAAAGCGTTAATAATTCGGCGATTCGGATGTTTGGTCGGTCGGTCGAAGA
>JARCMB010000028.1 GCA_030248825.1 Pseudanabaenaceae cyanobacterium MP8IB2.15
CCTGTTGAATCGCAGGGAAATCCGCTCACTGCCATGTGGGAATCTGGCATCCTAATTAACTGTTCTAGATAATATTGCTCTACTTCTAATGGATGAGTATGTCGATCGCAGAGGTAATAGTTTTGAGCAGACATAAAGGGAGCATCGCATCCCAACCACGAAATACAAACAGGAGAGGGCTTAGAATCAAAAATCTGGGCGTGTAGCGGTGTCATAGTTGAGTCTAAATCGATCAGAATATCAATTTCATCTTCACAAATCTGTTGACTAATTCGATCGACTAGCAAACTTCCTTGCCAGAACTTAGTGGCAATTTGAGCAAACTGTGCGGTTAAATCGCTAGCTTTCGACTTACCTGTGGCGTACAAGTAAACATGTGGGGTGATTTTCGCTAATTCACGCAATACATCAATACTGCACCAACCAATCGGATGTCTGCCAAAATGTTGAGAAAGAAAGCCAATCTTTAATTGGGATGTAATTCGGTCTGATTTTATCCTAATTTCTGACTGCTGGATTACTCTCTCCGCATAAATTCCTCCAATTATCTTACTGGTTTTGGCATTGGCAGCAACGTCATCCCTGAGATATGGCAGATTAAATAGAAGTGAGTGGAGTGCATCTATTTCTTGTGTGTTTTCTTGTTTGGTAAGTCGATCGATCTGAGCATAAATCTCTGTCTCTAGCTCAACTAGACCGCCTGCCGCAGTTTCAGCTAATCCAGATTTGAGATTAGCAACGATCGCCGCGAATTTAGTTTGGATTGGCTGCCGATCTTGGCAAAACTGGATGTATCGATCGACTGTTTGGCGTAATAGTGGGAAGTTGGGATCGATCTGTCCACCCAGCGCATTACAGAGATACCAGTAACAATTAGCAAAGTCGGGTCTGAACTGGATTGCTTGCTGGTAGCGGATGATTGCCTCGTCTAATCGATTTTGCTGGGCGAGAGCGATGCCAAGATAGAAATATGCTTCAGGATAATTCGGCTTAAATTGGATTGCTTGCTGGAGTGAGTCGATCGATTGGCTCTGCTTATCCTGTTTGAGCAGAGTTACACCCAAGCTGAAGTGAGCATCTGAGAAGTTGGGTTCGATCTTAATTGCTTGCTGGAAAACTTCGATCGCTTCGTCTAATCGATTTTGCTGAGCCAGAGCCGCTCCCAAATTAAGATATGCATCAGGGTGATCGGGTTGCAATTGGGTGATTTGTTGAAAAACCTCGATCGATTCGTCTATTTTTCGATCGCGAAAATAGATCATGGCAAGCGTGGAGTATGCCTCGATAAATTCAGGCTGGATCTCGATCGTAGTTCGGAGCGTGGAGATCGATTCTTCGACCCGCCCAAACTGATATAACGCATTGGCAAGATTGAGATGGGCTTGGACATATTTGGGCTGGAGTCGAATCGCGGTTTGATAGCAGTCGATCGCCTCTGATAATCGATCATTCCAAGCTAATCCTGAGCCAAGATTGTTATATCCCGACGCATTAACCAGATCGGGCTGCAATTCTAAGGCTTTGATTTGGGAAGATAGACCGACATCATATTGCTTCTGCTGGATTAATGATTCTCCCATCAGCCAATGAATCGGGGCTAAGTTGGGTTGAATGGCGATCGACTGACCAAAGTATTCGATCGATTCGGCATAATGTTTTGTTTTTGCCAGAATCATGCCAATATTTCCCAGAAGCTCGGCATCATTAGGTTTAAGTTCGATCGCTTTACGATAAGCTTGACTCGCGGCGGCTAAATTTCCCCGCATTAAAAGAGCATTACCCATTGTCTTGTAGGCAAGCGCGAAGTTTGGTTTGAGTTTCAGAGCGGCTCGACACGCTTCGATCGATTCGGCCAATTTTCCTTTGGCTAAATACTGCTCAGCTTGCTTATGTTGCTTCTGAGCCTGATTATTAATTTCCGCTAAACCTGACTTTCTCATAATATTTCTGTCCTGCGCCCATAACCAAAGAGATAATCATTATGACCTGTGTTAGGAATGAGAACTAAACAACTTGTGCATGGTTTGGTAAATCCTGTCTAGATTTAAACCCATAGTTTATCTTTTGCTGAAATTTACACGAATTCTGATTTACCTAGCTTATTTCAATACTTCGGACAGTTTTTAATGCTTGTGTATATTGCCCCATATAGAGTGCTATTTCTAGGTGTTGCACTTCATCATTGAATTGGCGGGGTTTAACATCTTCATTGTTTGGTAGCAACTTGAGTTAAAATACAGCGACTTAGCTAGGTGAAGACAAAATATTATGTTAACCCTCAGTTATCCGCACATTGAAAAAACTGACAATCAGTCCGCATATTTGCAACGCTTGCCACGCATTAGAGTTGCTCAAATTGTCATGGACTATATTGCCTATGGTTGGTCAGTAGAGGAGATCTGTCGTCAGCATCTTTACTTAACCTTAGCCGAAGCCCATGCAGTGATGGGCTACTATTTTGACCATCAAGAAGAAATTGACCAAGAAATCAGACAGGAATGGCAGCAAGTACAAGAAAATATGACTCAAGCCGCTAAGTCACCTTTCTACATTCGGATGAAAGCTAAAGGACTGCTATAAATGGCTATTGCTTTGTACATGGATGTCCATGTTCCTCAATCGATTACTGAGCAGTTGCGTCGTCGAGGCGTGGACGTATTGACATCGTTTGAAGACGGAACTACAAAACTGTCTGACGATCGACTTTTAGTAAGAGTGACGGAGCTTAAGCGTGTCCTCTTTACCCAAGATATTCGCTTTAGAGTTTTAGCTGAAACTTGGAAGATAGAAGGCAAATCATTTTCAGGGTTAATTTTTGGTCATCAACTTGGAGGCACAATTGGTCAATTTGTTAAAGATTTAGAATTGATTGTGAAGGCTTCTGAATCTGATGAGTGGGTGAACGCAGTTGAGTATATTCCATTCAAGTGAGAACCAAAGCACATAACAATGCGTTAGAGCCGACTAGTAAGAATATTCATGAAGTGATTTTTGAGGAGAGAGACACTCAAATCTTCAGCATCCCTGAAACTAAAACTAGACTTTCAACTCTACAAAACTATTTCTTTCCTCGGTTAGAGATGCTGGTACGTTACACCCTTGACATTGTGGAGCAAGTCTATCATGTGAATCCCTACGAAAGAATGACGTTTGTTTACTGTCCAAGTCATCGGGACAAAGCAAAAGAGAATAAAGATTTTGGCATGGTTCATATTGGAGTTGGTGCAAAACGGGGTGATAAACCGCTTAAAATTATCAAGAGAAATGGACAGCCTTTTTCCTTTCACCCAACTTACCTGACATTCAAAGTACTACCCAGTGGAACAATTCACGCTGAGTTATTACCGTTTCGACAAGGAGTTGATAATGCTTATGTATCAAAAATCTCAGCCCTTGTTGAAAAATATAGTGATGAGTTGCTGCCACTATTATCATTGGCTCACATTTCGCATACATCAGATGCTAGCTATTGTGAATTTCTACCTTTGTATCAAGCAATTTCGCCCGCAGAAGTAGGGAGTTCGGGAATAAAGCTTATCTCACCAAAATATTACTTTCCTGTGGATTCTAGTCGAGGACTTTCTGAATTAATTCTTGCATTCACGCTTTTGTATGCTCTGGCAGAATCATTCATTTGCATTGGTGAAGGACGAGAACCTGAGCTTGAAAAAATGCTTAAACAGTTTAAGATATGGTATGTTAAACAACTAAATCCTAATGTTTTAGGCTGGTCAAGCAAAGTCTGTCCAATCATTAAAACCCAGAAAAATGGCATAGAAGTAAGATTAATAGTAGCAGAAGGTGTAGAAGTAAAAAATCTTGAACTTTCAGAGATTCCTGAGCTTGATAGTTATTCTTTCGTGAGAGCAGGTAAATGGTGGGCAGTGCTGGCTAGAGATAAATGGAAATGTCTTAGCTGCGGTAGATCGGCACGAGAAGATAGAGTTTTATTGGAAGTTGATCACATCATTCCTCGGTCAAGAGGTGGTTCTGATGACATGATTAATCTACAGACTCTTTGCAAAAAATGTAACATTGGCAAAAGTAACAAAGATAGTACAAGGTTATAATTCGGTAATATGGAAGTGCTAAATTAGTTGTAGCGATCACTGGCTAACAAGTCGATGAAGCGGACAGTTGAAAGCCAATAGTGCTGAGTTCGAGGTTGTCTGCTGCCGCTGATTTGAGCCGTTATAC
>JARCMB010000238.1 GCA_030248825.1 Pseudanabaenaceae cyanobacterium MP8IB2.15
GGGGAAAAAGATCGATGTTAAAAATCTCTATGGCAAAGATCATGCTGAATCTTTCCTGATGCTGGAATCTGGACGGGCTGTGGCATTTGTGATGGATGATGTGCTGCTGGCAGGATTGATTGCGCGCTCTAAAACTCCTAAAGCTTTTGCGGTCGTTGGTCCCGCCCTATCAGTCGAGCCTTATGGGATCATGATGCGGAAGGATGACCCTCAATTCAAGAAAGTGGTTGATGATACTTTGATTGGTTTGATGAAGTCGGGTGAGATCGATAAGATCTATAGCAAGTGGTTCACCGCCGCTACCCCACCTAAAGGAATCAATATGAATTTACCGATCAGTCCTAAGCTCAGAGATGCATTTAAGAGTCCAACTGATAAAGGTGTTTAGATTCTCAGATGGGTAAATATAACTGGAACTGGAACATCTTCTTTGAAGAAGTTGCTACGGGTGGAGAAAAGTACTACCAGTGGCTGCTTTCTGGGTTGGGTTGGACAGTGGCAACGGCCCTATGTGCTTGGGTGATTGCTCTAATCCTCGGTTTTTTGGTGGGAGTAATTCGTACTACGCCGATCAAATGGCTTTCGATCGCTGGTGATGCCTATGTGGAGTTATTTCGCAACATTCCTTTGATCGTCCAGATGTTCTTGTGGTTCTTTGTTTTACCCGATTTGTTACCGCAGGCAGCAGGCGACTGGTTAAAACAGGATATGCCTCTGCCTGAATTTACGACTGCGGTGGTCAGCCTCGCTTTCTTTACTTCGTCACGGGTAGCAGAACAGGTCAAAACGGGAATTTTGGCCCTGCCACGCGGACAGAGAAATGCGGGGTTAGCAGTTGGTTTCACCCTGCCGCAGGTCTATCGCTATGTGCTTCTCCCAATGGCATTTCGGATTATCATCCCACCACTGACGAGTGAGTTCATGAATGTGTTTAAAAATTCCTCGGTGGCTCTCACCATCGGTTTACTGGAACTAACGGCGCAAGCTAGACAAATGAATGAGTATACATTTCAGGGATTTGAAACCTTCACGATCGCTACCGTGCTTTATGTGATCGTGTCATTTACGGCGAATCGATTGATGGCATCGATCGAATATCGAGTTCGCGTACCTGGCTATATTGGCGGGGGACGTTAGTATGGGTGACTTCGATTTTGATGTGATTCAGAGATCCCTACCATATCTGTGGAAAGGGATGCAGTACACGTTAACGCTGACTCTCACAGCGATGACTGGTGGCATTTTTTTTGGCACATTTTTGGCAATGGCAAAGCTATCAGTGATTTCGCCGTTGTCGATCGTCGCTTCAGCCTATGTCAACTTGATGCGATCGATCCCATTAGTACTGGTGATTTTTTGGTTTTATTTTTTAGTGCCGTTGCTGCTTCAGGGCCTAACTGGGGCGACAGAACCAGTACCAGTCGGTTCCGACCAGACTGCACTCATCAGCTTTACATTATTCGAGATTGCCTTTTACTGTGAGATTATTCGGGCGGGGATTCAGTCGATTCCGCAAGGTCAGGTGTCGGCAGGGAAAGCGGTAGGATTTACCTATGCCCAGTTGATGTTTTACATTGTCCTACCCCAAGCTTTTCGCAATATGATTCCACTGTTGCTGACCCAGACAATCGTGTTATTCCAAGATACGTCGCTGGTGTACGTGATCTCTGTAACCGATTTCTTGGGAGCGGCGGCAAAGGTGGCACAACGTGATAGCCGCCTCGTGGAAATGTACAGCTTTGTCGCTGTGATTTATTTTCTGATTAGTTTTACGCTTTCGCAGATTGTCAGACGACTTCAACTCAAAATCAGCATCGCCACGAGATAAGGAGAAAAACCATGATTACACTTGACAGCGTATCGAAGTGGTATGGCAAGTTTCAAGTACTGACCGATTGCACAACTGCGGTGAATAAAGGCGATGTTGTCGTCGTCTGTGGCCCATCTGGATCGGGTAAGTCAACCCTAATTAAGTGCATCAATGCGCTGGAACCGTTTCAGAAAGGCAGCATTTTTGTCGATGGTACGTCGGTGGGCAGAGCTAAAACCGATCTGCCAAAGTTACGATCGAAGGTTGGCATGGTTTTCCAACATTTTGAACTGTTCCCCCACCTTTCGATTATCAACAACTTGACGATCGCCCCGATCAAAGTCTTGAAGCGCAGTAAGGATGAAGCGATCGAAAATGCGATGCAACTGCTCGATCGAGTTGGGCTGAAATCACAAGCCCAAAAATTTCCAGGACAACTTTCGGGTGGACAACAACAACGGGTAGCGATCGCCCGCGCTTTAACAATGGACCCAATTGTGATGCTATTTGATGAACCGACTTCAGCCCTTGACCCTGAAATGGTAAGCGAAGTCCTAGATGTGATGGTGGAGCTAGCGCAAGAAGGGATGACGATGATGGTGGTTTCGCATGAGATGGGATTTGCCCGCAAGGTTGCCGATCGAGTAATCTTTATGGATCAAGGCTGTATTGTCGAAGATACATCTAAAGAGGAGTTTTTTGGCAGTGCTCGATCGGAACGCGCCCAACAGTTCCTCTCCAAGATCTTGTCTCACTGAGCGTAATTGCTTTGTGGGAATAATAATGAGAGCTGTTGCTAACCCAAAAAAGGTTAAGTCTATAAACTCAGTTTAAGATCAGGCTATCTGTGAGATCGAACCCGAAATTGCAGTTTTTCAAATCGCCTAGCTGAATATTTCGATCTAGATCGAGCAAAGGTTGCAAAGACTGCACAGTTCGCAGCCAGAGGTGCAGTTTGGTAATTTCGATACATTCAGGTGATGGATCGCAACCATAAAGA
>JARCMB010000029.1 GCA_030248825.1 Pseudanabaenaceae cyanobacterium MP8IB2.15
GCTTCGGCTAAGTTTGTAATCGCTTCGGTTACGGCAATAACTTGGCTCATGATTCTGACCCTCGTACCTTTCTCTGCGTCCTAACTAATCTACTCCGAATCTTAGCCTGAATTTAGGATGTACTCTTTTTCAGAGGCTAATTGTTTGCACTTTAAATCTAGAAATTTCTTACAGAATGTTTTACAGCCAAATCTACAGCTAGTGTCGTTAATTAATCGTTCCTGAATATTTACACTAAATATATAAATTGCGCTATAGTTATGTCTTACTTTTAGGGCAAAAAATTTTATGGTGCAAGAGCTTAATCGGGTAAGGCAACGCAGTCAGTTTCCAGAAAGTGCTCCTGCTGCATACCCCGTGTTTTATCGGACATATAGCCGCAAAATTGATGGACGACGCGAAAGCTGGGATGAAGTATGCGATCGAACCCTGCAAGGACTGAAACAACTGGGCAATTTGACTAAAGCAGAAGCTGAACTGATCGATCGAATGCAGCGTCAGATCAAAGCCCTCACCTCTGGACGTTGGCTCTGGGTCGGCGGCACAGACTGGATCGAGCAGCCCCAGAATTTTTCTGGAGCCTACAACTGTACAAGTACTAACGTGGTTGACTGGTCTGCCTTTGGGCTGATGATGGATCTAGCGATGATGGGTTGCGGCACAGGCGCAATGCTCGAACCAAAATATATTAACCAACTCCCCCCGATTCGTAACCGTCTTAACGTCAAGCTCCAAGGTGAAGTCGGTCAAACTCCCCCTGACAAACGTCGCGAAACTACTGAAGTTTCGATCGATGGAAATCAAGTCACAATCTATGTTGGCGACAGCCGTCAGGGTTGGGTAAAGTCTTACCAAAGCTTGCTGAATCTCTCCACCGATCCACAGTTTGCGGGTGAAGTTGAAGTTATTGTCGATATCAGTGATGTACGGACATCGGGCGAACAACTCAAAGGCTTTGGCGGTGTCGCGAATCCTGTGAAGTTACCTAGTCTTTACGAACGTTGTGCCGCAATTTTGAACAAATCGATCGGGCGACAACTCACCTCAGTCGAGTGTTGTTTGCTGATCGACGAAGCGGCTGTAACCATTGTGGCAGGGAACATCCGTCGTAGCGCTGGCATGAGGCAAGGGGATAGCAATGACGATAAATTTATCGGCGCGAAAGAGAACCTCTGGCAGCAAGATGTAGATGGCAACTGGAAAATCGATCCCGAAAGAGATGCGTTGAGAATGGCGAATCACACCCGTGTGTTCCATCGCAAGCCGACTTTAGAAGAATGTGTCGAAGCTGTGCGTAAACAGTACTACTCAGGTGAAGGCGCAATTCAATGGGCGGGTGAAGCAATTGCCCGTTCCAATGCTGATATTATCTCAACTCAAGCACTCAAACGAGAGTTTCTCCAAGTCTACGAACAGGGAACGGATGCCGCTAAAGCCTGGCTGAAATCTCATCAACCAGAAATGATCGATCGAGAACTCGAACACAGATTCCAGCGATATGGATTAAATCCCTGTTTAACTTCTGACACATGGGTTCACACCGAAAACGGCGCAAGGCAAATTAAGGATTTACTTGGCAAACAACAGAGCCTCTATGTGAATGGAGAGCTATTCAGTACAACTCCAGAAGGGTTCTTTTTTACAGGTGTGAAACCTGTACTCAAAGTAGAAACAAAGGAAGGATATACCCTGCGACTGACAGGTAATCATCAATTGCTCAAAGTTACAGCCCAAACTCAAAAACAGCAGTACTCAGAATGGGTCGAAACTGAAAAGCTCCAAACTGGCGATCGAATCTTGCTCCATAATCATCGCGGACTCCAGCCTTGGGATGGCAATGGGAATGCTGAGGAAGGGTGGCTTTTAGGCAATTTAGTTGGTGATGGTTGTTTCTCTAGTCATGCTGCCAGCTTTAGCTACCAAGCCAAGCTCAGATTCTGGGGAGATAGCCAAATGGAGATGAAAGATCATGCCCTGACTTTAGTTAAGCAGGTAATTCCTAACTCCCAAAAGTTGACTGGTCATTACCATACTCAAAATAAATACTATGAAATTGGTTCTGCTGGTTTATTAAAACTGGCTCAGCAATATGGGATCGATCGCGGTAAAAAGACGATTACGCCAGAGGTTGAGCAATCTAGTTATGACTTCTATCGCGGATTTTTGCAGGGATTATTTGATGCTGATGGTAGCGTTCAAGGTACACAAGAGAAAGGCGTTAGTATTCGTCTTGCCCAGAGTGACCTACCTTTGCTAGAAGCTGTGCAACGCATGTTACTACGGATGGGAATTAGTGCGGCGATCTACCAAAACCGCAGGAAGGAAGGAATGCGGATGATGCCAGATTCCAATCGCCAACTTGCGGAATATCACTGCAAGGCTCAGCACGAACTTGTGATAGCTAATGACAATGTTCAAGTTTTTGCCGAATTGATTGGATTTCAAGAACCAGCAAAATCGGCTCGCCTTCAAGATCTACTATCTGGTTACAAGCGCAATCTCAATCGCGATCGATTCACAGCCACAATCACCTCAATCTCAATGGATGGTGAAGAAGCTGTTTATGATTGCACAGTACCTGCGGTATCGAGATTTGATGCCAATGGTTTCGTCGCTCACAACTGTGGTGAAATCCTTGGTGCTGATTTTCACTGTGTGTCTGGCAATACGATGCTGATTACTAGAGATGGGATGCACCAGATTCAAGATCTCGAAAACCAGTCCGTAGAGATTTGGAATGGAGCACAATGGAGCCAAGTGATGCCAATCCTAACAGGAACAAATCGCCAGTTATATCGGGTTTCGTTTGGTGATGGCACTTATCTCGATGTGACAGAGCAGCACCGCTTTTTTGTTGCAGATCGATTTACGAAGGACTATAAGGAACTCACAACAAAAGAACTAGCCGATCAGCTCCAGACCCACAAATACTCCATCCATACTGAACCATTTAAAATCGCCTATCATGATGGGAAGTTCATCGATCCGACAATTGCTTATACCTTAGGTCAATTAGTTGGCGATGGCTCAATCTGTCAGTCTCACGGGAAACCACAGCTACAGCTACGTTTGTATGGAGCTAAGAGCGATCGAGAACTAACGATCGCTGGACGCACTTCTGGCACTAAGCGTTACTACACTGAGTCTAAAGATGTACCTTGTTTACTCTATGGTGGCTTCCAGCAAAACTTTGATCCCGTATCTGTACGTAACTTGAAAGATCATGCGATTGCCTTAGACGAGCTGGCTGGCTGGAATCGCGAGTCAATTCTTCACTTTGTTGCAGGCTTAGCTGATGCAGATGGTTCAGCAGTTCCTTCTGGTGGAATTAGAATCTATCTCTCAGAATACGATCGGGCTTATCGTGTTTATTTACTACTGCTCAAATGTGGGATTCGATCTTCGGTTAACTTGATGTCTGTTGCTGGTACAGAGACAAATCTCGGCGTTCGTAAGCGCGATCTATGGTATCTCCAAATTACTGACTGTGGATCAATTCCCTGCCAGCGACTAGATACATCTCGGGGACACACTCCGATCGCTAAAGGCAAATGGCAGATCGTTAACTCAGTGGAACCAATCGATGGCTTACATGACACCTTCTGCTTTAACGAGCCTGAATTCCATAAAGGCGTATTTGGCGGTACGCTCACAGGTCAGTGCAATTTGTCTGAGATCCACTTAAATCAGCTCGATCCGCTGGATTATCAAGAACAAGAAGATGCTTTTAGAGCAGGAGCTTTATCTGTCGCGATCTTGTTGAATCATAAATTCCAAGAGCCGCGCTATCAGAGCAGCCGCGAACTCGATCCGATTGTCGGAGTGTCGTTTACAGGCTTGTTTGACTTCTTTGTGCACGCTCTAGGAGTGGATTGGTTGCGCTGGTGGGAAGCTGGCAGACCACAGACTGAAGTAGGGTTAGCGTTCAAGCAGAAAGAGCAGGAATATCTCTCGCGCTGGAGCGAAATCGTCCATCAAACCGTATGGGAATATTGCGATCGACACGGGATCAAACGCCCCAACCGTTGCACCACTGTCCAACCCAGTGGCACAAAATCCCTACTCACAGGGGCATCACC
>JARCMB010000030.1 GCA_030248825.1 Pseudanabaenaceae cyanobacterium MP8IB2.15
AGTAGACCTTGACCGATCATGCTGTCGATTGTCTCAAATGCCACGTAAGGATCGATCGCGCCACAGCCGTAGCCGATCAACAGGGCGAAATGATGCACTTCTCTGGGTTCGCCCGATTCTAAAACTAGTCCGACCCGCGTGCGGTTACCAGTTCGGATCAAGTGGTGGTGCAAACTCGACACAGCCAGCAATGCGGGGATGGGAGCATGGTCTCGATCGACACCTCGATCGCTCAGGATCAAGATATTCACGCCAGCTTCGATCGACCGATCTGCTTGTTCCCAGATCTTGGCGATTGCCTGTTCCATCCCTTGTTCGCCATCTTTAACCGCAAACAAAATTGGTAGGACGATCGACTTAAACCCACCTTCGTTAATATGCTTCAGCTTGGCGAGTTCGGCATTGCTCAAAATCGGCGTTTTCAGTTCGATTAGATGACAGCTTTCTGGTTCTGGTTTCAGCAAGTTACGCTCGGAACCAATTGTGGTCTCGGCGGAAGTGATAATCTCTTCGCGGATCGAGTCGATCGGGGGATTCGTTACCTGTGCAAATAATTGTTGGAAATAGTCGTAAAGCAATTTAGGTCGATCGGAAAGCACCGCCAGAGGAGTATCCGCTCCCATTGCGCCGACTGCCTCAACCCCATCCTTTGCCATCGGCGTGAGTAGCAATCGCAAATCCTCAAACGAGTAACCAAATGCCATTTGTTGTTGCAGCAGAGATGTCGCGTCGTAATCAACCTCTAATTCAGGTGCATCTTGAATCCGAGCCAGTTCGACCATGTGTTTATCGATCCACTCACGATAGGGCTGCTCAGTGGCGATTTGGTTTTTGATTTCCTCATCCGTAACGATTCGACCTTTCTCCATATCCACCAAAAACATCCGTCCAGGTTGGAGGCGACCTTTGGATGCCACGCGCTCAGGTTCAATCTCAAGCACACCCGCTTCAGAGGCAAAGATCACTAAGTCATCTTTGGTGACATAGTAACGCGATGGACGTAAACCGTTTCGATCGAGTACTGCACCGATCATTGTGCCATCCGTAAATGCGATCGAAGCTGGGCCATCCCAAGGTTCCATTAAGCAAGAGTGATATTCGTAAAATGCTTTCTTGGCATCGCTCATCGACTCATGCGCTGTCCATGGTTCGGGAATCATCATCATCACGGCATGGGGAAGCGATCGACCCGCCAATACCAACAATTCCAAAGCATTATCAAAAATTGTCGAGTCACTGCCATCAATATTAATCACAGGCTTGATCTTCGCCATGTCATCGCCAAACAGATCGGATTGGAACAACGACTGTCTTGCTAACATCCAATTGGTATTGCCGCGCAGGGTATTGATCTCGCCATTGTGAGCGATGTAACGATAGGGGTGAGATCGCTCCCAACTGGGGAAAGTATTCGTACTAAAACGCGAATGTACTAGGGCTAAAGCACTCTCTAGGTCAGGATCGTGAAGATCGGGATAGTATTGACCCACCTGCGCCGTCATCAACATCCCTTTGTACACAATCGTGCGACATGAGAAGCTAGATGGATACCAGTAAGGATCGACCTTTGCCACCCGAATTGCCGTGTGAGCCAGTTTACGGATCACATAAAGTTTGCGCTCAAACGCCAAGTCATCCGCCAATCCTGCTGAGCGTTGGATAAATACCTGCTGCATGAACGGTTCGCTCGATCGAGCCGTATTGCCCAAGGATGAATGATCGGTCGGCACATTCCGCCAACCAAGTACTTTTTGACCTTCTGCTACTACAATCTCTTCAAATCGTCGTCGTCCCTGCTCACGCTCTGTCGGATCGGGCGAGGCGTAAACCATGCCAACGCCATACTGCCCAACTTCGGGAAGCGTAATCCCCTCTGCCGCCGTGACTTTTTGCAAAAACTTATGTGGCAGTTGAATTAATATCCCTGCGCCGTCTCCCGTATTTGTCTCGCTACCACACGCGCCACGGTGTTCCAAATTTTCGAGAATCGTCAACCCCTGCTCGACGATCGAATGTGACTTTTCCCCCAATTTATGCACAATGAACCCGACTCCACACGCATCATGCTCGAACTGAGGATCGTATAAACCCTGTTTGGCTGGAAGTTCGTTGACGTTCTTGTTTGGAGACATTTTTGATGGCATAGTTGAGAAAGGTATCTAAAAGTACAAATAGTTAAAAGGGAAAAGCTCTGAGAGCTAACATTCTAGCGTCTAATGACTAGAACTTGTAGCTCAAAATCTTAAGGAAATTACCAGATCTTATCTTTAAACTTTCGATCGAATGATCTAGAGCAAGTTAGAGTTTTTGATCTTGACCCTTTGATATAGTTCTTCCATCGTTTCAATAAAAGAATTTTCCTTATGCCAAAACGCGGGGTAGTCACCCTGTTTCTTGACTATAATTGCTGACACGCTTGTAGATGAAGGCATAGGCATCGACGAAGGCAACCTCTTACTCCCCAACCAAAACTCTCTTAGCTCAGGAATTGTGTTTTTGGATACGGTTTTAGGCTCGGTATGCAAAGACGACGACTTCTTTAACTCTAATTCCGACTCATCCAATCCATCAGACAAAATCCTGCCTAGAGGAGATTTCGCTAGTTCGCGCTGTAATGCTTCTTTAGATAAGCCTCGCAACTGAAATAGCAAAAATGGATCTTGATCTAATTCTTGAGCAAGTCGGTAACATAATCCCGCGACATGCTTGCAAGGATTGGAGTAGTCGGGGCAAGAGCATTCTGTGATCAGGTCTTTCCGCTTAGTTGGGAGCAGTTTTGTCCTTTTAAAGCAATCTTCAATATTCTCTGGGACTTCATTCAGTAAAAGTTTAGCGACGACGCTAGCTTTAGAAGATAGCCGCGCAATAATCTCCGTCCACTCTTCCGCCGAAATTGGAGTCAGCATAATCTCGGTGAGATATTTTGGCTCTTTATAAACTCCAAAATAAGGATTCTTATTACCTCGAATTGTGGCGGCAACTCCACTTTCGGTAATCGCAAAAACCAAGATTCTACTATCACTAGCATAAGCCCGACCGCGTTTCAGTCTACTGTCATCAGTAAACGACTCCAAAGCGGTAATAAATTTCTGTCCCCACCAAGACCGACTCTGTTTTACCATTTGCTCTTTCTCCTATTCGTAATTTATTTGGTAATTTATTTGGAATCTAATCCAGATTCTGTTCGCATATTTCAAAAACGTGATGTAGCTCTCCCAAAATTTTGTCAATGTCCGCGATCGCTCTGGTCAAAGTCTCATAAACTTTACCTTGAGGCGTGAGTTTGTAAAATTTCCATCCTTCGCCATTGGTAACAATTCCCAAGATATCAATATTCTTACCGATTTGGTGATTTTGATATTGACAAGCTTGCATCTCAACTAAGCATTGGGCTAGCCCTTTCTCAAAGTCATCCTTTTTAGCTTCAATAATACAAAGTAAAGGAGCTTCTAGATAGGCTTTGCGTTCTGCGATCAGATAATCGACATTGCCATTCGCGATATTACTTTCTAGGGCGGCACCTTTCCAGATTTTTAAACGCTCAAACCCCGAAATTGCCTCTTCGCAGATTGCGTCAACCAGTAATTTTTTGCCCTCCTCATAGCCTTGCAGATCGAAGTATTTAGTTAAATTTGCCAATCTTTGCTGGAAATATGCGCTAGGTGAGATCGATCGATCTGGAATACTCCAAGGAATTAATTCTGTGATCTGAAGCTGTTTGAAGGCTTCGATCGGGGTGAATTTAGAGAAACTTTTCCTAGGAGTTTTTTCGGATTTCTCTTTGATTGAGGCTTTAAGCGGCATTTTGTTAGGCATAGATCTAATCTCCTTAATCTAAAATCGCACTTTTATTTAGAGTGATTAATTTCTTAAAGGCATTGTTGTCCAGTTCTGTGAGCCAAGACTCATCAGAGCCAACGATCGAACCCGCCAGTTTTTTCTTGTCTTCGATCATCTCATCAATCCGTTCTTCTAAAGATCCGATTGCAATGAACTTATGCACAAACACATTTTTTTGCTGTCCAATCCGAAATGCCCGATCTGTGGCTTGGTCTTCCACGGCGGGATTCCACCATCGATCGAAGTGAAACACATGATTGGCTTTGGTTAAGGTGATGCCCACACCACCCGCTTTGAGCGACAGGATAAACACCGAAGCCTCGGTTTCAGGGTCTTGAAATTCCGCGATCGCCTGTTCCCTTTTCGGTCGAGGTGTGCCGCCGTGAATGTAGTATGTGTTGTAATGTTGGGTGCGTTTGAAGTATTTTTCCAGTGCTTCGCCAATTTCGGTAAACTGCGTGAATATCAGCAAACTCTCGCCTTCTGACATCACTTCTTCAATCATCTCAATCAGACGACTGAGTTTATGCGATCGCTCTGGCGTAAACTCACTGCCATCTTGGAGAAACTGCATCGGATGATTGCAAATCTGCTTAAGTTTGGTTAAAGTGGCGAGGATTAAGCCTTTGCGTTTCATCCCTTCTAGCTCTTGAATCTTATCTTCGACATCTTTAACTACGGCTTGATATAAAGATGCTTGCTCTTTGGTTAAATTGCAGTAAACTTTCTGCTCGGTCTTGTCGGGTAAGTCTTTGATGATCGTTTGATCGGTTTTAACTCGTCTGAGAATAAACGGCTCTACCAGCTTTTTCAATACGCCCACTTGGATCTGGTCATTATCTTTTTGGATTGGGATTTCAAATGATTTACGAAACTGCGCTTCTTTACCGAGATAGCCAGGGTTAAGGAAATTAAAGATCGACCATAAATCGAGTAAGCGGTTTTCTACAGGTGTTCCCGTCAGGGCAAGCCGATGCTGAGCCTCTAATTTGAGAATTGCTTTAGTTTGCGCCGCTTTGGGGTTTTTGATGTTTTGCGCCTCATCTAAAACAATCCGATGCCATCTGATACTGCTCAATAATTTCTCATCTTTACGCGCAAGTGTAAAAGAAGTGATGACCAAATCGTGATCGAGACAGGCTTGGTTGAAATCCACCTCTGTTGCGATTCGACCTAAACCATGGTGGATGATCGATTTCAAGTGGGGCGCAAACTTTTGGATTTCTCTTTCCCAATTACCCAGCACAGAAGTTGGTGCAATTAAGAGCGTGGGGCTAGATTTTGGGCTGGATTTGGGACTAGATTTCGAGCTAGCCTTCTCATTCACTAATCTCGCGATAATTTGAATTGTTTTGCCCAATCCCATATCATCAGCTAGACAACCGTTTAATCCTAATCCTTCAAGGTATTGCAGCCACGCCACACCACGTTTTTGATATTCTCGCAGTTCTCCTTTTAGGAGCTTCGGGTTCTCAACTGGGACAAATCGACTCTTGTCATTTAACTTCTCCAGCATTTCAGTCAGAGCATCATCTCGATCGACATCTAAATCCTCAGAAGCAGACTGTTTCATGAAATCGATCAAGCTCATTTGCGATCGAGTTTCACCTTGCTTTTGCCAGAACACTAACATCTCCTGCATTTTGTCTCGATCGAGTTCGATCCACTCGCCCCGAAACTTCACCAAAGGCGCTTTGGCCTCGACTAATGCTTGCCATTCCTTCTCAGATATCTTCTCACCTGCGATCGACAGTTCATATTGGTACTCGACAAGTTGATTTAAACCGAAATAGCTCTTGCTTTTTTCGGATTTACCAGATTTAGAAGCCGAGGCTTTGAGTCGAAGATTGGCTCTACGTCGTCCCGCAGGAGTCCACCAACTCGGTACAATCACCTTATATCCAGCATCTTCTAAGATCCAAGCTGATTCTTTGAGAAATTCAAACGCCGCATCTAAATCTAAACTAATAGAAGTCGGTTGCTCAGTTTCCATCCCTTCCCAAACCTTACTGTAGATCCGAGCGGCATAACCGAGGAGTAACAAAAGATTTTGCTCTAAGTCTTTACCAAACTGCTTTTGCAAAGTTTTCTTTTTCGCCGTGGTCATTCGCCAATAGTCAACCAAGTTTAACTTCAGCGATGGATCTTGTTTCGGCGCGATTTGGAACTGAATTGACCAAGACTCCTCGATTTTAATTGGAGCTTGGAGTTGAAAGCAAAGATAAAAAGGAGCATCAGTTTGGGTGAGACTAATTTTTTGTTGCCAAGCTTGCCATTGGTAGAATAGTTCAATGTGATGATTCTGGAGATCTGGTTGATTGGAGGCACGATCGGAAAAACAATATTCCAGAATCGATTCTGATATTTGCTGATCGAACTTTGCCGTGGAAGGAGTATGAGCGATTAAATCCGCCAGAACACACTCAGAAAAATGTCGTAATAGCGTCTCTCGATCGAAAAAACTTAAGTCATCACTCGGTTGCGAAAAGCCTGACACGCAGGCGAGAGGCATATATTCAATATATTGCTGAATATCTGATTCATAACTTTCGGAGAGAATATCCCAAGCCCCATAGATCTCGTAATTAGTAACGTTTTTGGGTTTCCTTCCTCTCTTCACCCCAGTACTCACACTAGGCTCAAATACCTCGTGATAGCGCAAGGCAGGAATATATTGCTCTTTGAGAATAATCTGTTTAAAAGATTGAGTATAGTGATGCCAAAACAGCAGATCTGCACCTAATTGGATGTCAGCGAGATTGTGGATCGCGATAAAATGGATGTCATTCAGGAGTTTGATGACATTAATCGCTCTTCTGTGCGTGCTATAGCTACTAGCTGAAACGAGTCCATTTGCCTCATAGCAATCAACTTGCCAATTTTGCAATTCATAATTTTCAGGAACATCTGTCTCTAAATAGCGTAAAACTTCCAGTGATGGTAAAGGTTTTTGATTAGCGGTAGGAAGCAGGAAATACTTACTGCTAAATACTCCTGCTTTAGCCCCAAAATTACTGGCAAGAAATTCCTCTAATTCCTTCTGGCGCAAACTGTACGGGTGGAATAATTCCGAACTTTTGCTTTTCCGTTTCGGCGCATTATTTTCAACCGTTTCGATCCAAATGCAAAAATCCCCTTTTTGGGTAAAGCCACTTTTTTGCTCGGGAATCCAAGTTCCATGCAGTATTTTCATGCGACACCCCAAAATCGTTAGTTATTTTTACCAAACAAGGTTTATGCTTGAGTTAATATTTAAATATCTCATACTTTTAAAAGATATAAGAATGAATTTCCGTTTCATGCTGACGATATTCAAATTGTAGAGACGTTTTTTCATACACTCCAAAGAAATTTCCTAGAGATTTTTCACCCTCATCCGATCGCGGCTAGATGTTATCGCAAACTGATTTTGAATTAACTTTGAATTAATTCCAATCTCCACCAGCTCTATGGATGATTCGATCGATCGGATACAGCAAATTTTTACGATGCCAATTTTTAATATTGGTAGTAATCAGTTTTCTTTAAAATCGATCGCTTCGATTGCTTTTCTGTTTGTTATTACCTTTATTCTTGCTCGTTTAGTTAGTCAAATTATCAAGCGATCGATACTAGCAACATTAAGGCTCGATCGAGGTTTACAAGAAGCCATAACTTCGATTATTAATTATTTGCTGCTAACTTTGGGCGTAATTATTGTTTTACAAACAGCAGGAATTAACCTCAGTTCAATCACAGTTGTTGCTGGTGTTTTGGGCATTGGTTTGGGTTTTGGTTTACAAAATCTCGCCAGCAATTTTATCAGTGGCTTAGTTATTTTATTTGAGCAGAAAATACGGGTCGGGGATTATGTCGAAATTAACGGATTGTTAGGCACTGTAGAGAAAATATCAATTCGATCGACGATTATTCGCACTAATGATGATGTATTTGTGATTGTGCCAAATCTGAGATTTATCGAAAACGATACAATTAATTGGAGTTATGGTGGGCATCGATGCCGAATCTTTGTCCCTGTAGGCGTGGCTTATGGCACCGATCCACTTTTACTAACTGAAGCCCTATTAGCCGCCGCTCGATCGGAATCACGTGTATTATCAAATCCTCCACCTGAAGTTTGGTTTGATAGTTTTGGTGAAAGTTCTTTAAAGTTTAAATTATTAGTCTGGGTCGATAAACCTCATAATAGCGATCCAATTAAAAGCGGATTAAATTTCTTAATCGAATATGAATTAAGGCATAGGGGTATAGAAATACCATTCCCACAATTAGATTTAAGACTGCGTAATATGGAGTCAATTAATAATTTGCTGCACAGACAAAATGTTGCAGAGATTAGTCATGAATCTGACACCAATGGTAGTAGACAGGATCGTAAAAAACCTCAGCCGAAACCATTTGCCGATCGAACATTACCTAACCTATTAAGACGAGTAACTTATTTCGAGAAATGTACAGACAATGAGCTTTTAGCTTTAATTACTAATGGTTACAGAAAAACATTTGCACCCGACATTATTGTTTGCCAAGAAGATGAACCTAGCGATTGTTTTTATATTATTTTATCGGGCAGTGTGGAAGTGATTTCACGTCGAGTTGAGAAATCGATCGCGACATTACATGAAGGTGATTTTTTTGGTGAAGTGTCTTTGCTGACAGGCACACCTCGGACTGCAACAGTTCAGACGCTAACTGAAACAATTTTATTTGTGGTCGATCGACTCCAACTGCAAAGACTACTGTTTAATCATAAAAATCTAGCTGAACAAATTGCCATTCAACTATCAGAACGCCAGCAAATTTTAATTAGCATGGGGCTACTGAATGAAGAGGATCTGAAAAAGAGTGGTGAGACGGCTCTGATGTGGGTGCGACGAAGGCTGAATTTAATTTTCGGCGTACCATTGGGAAAAGGCTAGCTCTGAAATTTTAGGAATTTACCGAGGGAAGCTGTAATCGCGGGCGGCCAACGACGAGTATTTTCGACCCAATCGAGATCGCGGTAACGTGAGTCTAAACCAATAGCCGAAACCCAGTTGCTCTCAGCTTCGCCAGTTTTTTTCTGTTCCCATAGCACCGCAGTAAGGGCAGCTCTGACATCAGCAAAGTTGGGATATTTACGCAAGATATTTTTCATTTCTCGGACTGACTTCTCAGTTTCACCGACCTGATACAGGGCTAGGGCATAGTTGGCACGGGCAAAAGTAAAGTCTCGCCCAAGATTAGCAGCAGTTTTGAAGTCTTCGATCGACTCTTGCCATAGTCCTAAACCTGCTTTAGCATTACCACGATTGTTGTAGGCGGCGGCATCTTGGCTATCCAGTTCTAAAACTCGATCGTAGTCTTCGATCGCCTCTTGCCAACGCTTCATCCCTTCTAAAGCTGTACCACGATTGAGATAAGGATCTGGGGCGGATGGAGCCAACTCAACTGATTTGTCATAATCGGTCAAAGCCTCTGCCAGCTTATTTTGACTAACTTTGGCATTACCACGATTGCTCCAAGCGGCGGCATTATCAGGAAACTGGTTGATGATCTCTGTCCAATATGTTTCGGCAATGGCAAAATCTCCTGCACTGGTCGCCGCAAATGCCTTGGTTGCCAGACCATCTAGCTGTTCGGTTGGAGTCCGATTTAATATTTCAGCACTAGCCGATAAAAGATTCCCAGTCAAAACAAACAGAACGAGCAAAAACGATATAAACCAACGCATCATAAAATGTTTAAGAAATATTAAGTACAGTCTAATACAGGGCTAGGTTATCTACTCCAGGTGAAAGAAAAAGTTGAGCCTTTACCAACTTCGGATTTAAGTTGAATCTTGCCGCCTTCGGTTTCGACTATCTTTTTGACGATCGTTAGTCCAATTCCCGTACTTTGTTTGTCCTGACCTTCTAAAGTCTGGAAAATATCAAAAATTCGCGTTTGCTGTTTAGGATCGATGCCTCTGCCATCATCGCTAATCACAAATTCATAAAACTCTGGGTATTCCTGTACCGAAATTTCCACCTTTCCATCGCGGCGATCGTGGTGCTTAATTGCATTGCCAATCAGGTTTGCGAGAACTTGGTTTAACATCACTCGCTTAGTCCGAAAAGTGGGCATATCGGAGGAAATCTCGACCGTAAAGCTGGGAGGAGGAGCTAGGGAATCTATGATATCTGCTAGTAATTCTGCTACAGAAACCATGTCTAAAGGGATATCTTCTCTACCAATGCGAGCATATTCGAGCAGTCCATTAATTAATTCTTCCATGCGATTAACCCTCGATCGCATCAGTTGAAGTTGCTGCTGATTTTCGGGCGGAATTATGTCAAGGAGGTCATCTTCTAGCCATGCGGTAAGGTTGGCGATCGCTCGTAGGGGAGCTTTGAGATCGTGAGAAACAATGTAGGAAAACTGGTCTAGCTCTTGATTTCGTTCTTGAATCTTTTGGAGTAGGTTAGCGTATTGCTGTTCTAGTTGCTTTTGCTCTTCGATGTCGGTGCCTGTGCCGAACCATTTAATCACTTTGCCGCGATCATCCTTTAGAGGAATAGCTTGATGTAAGTACCATCGATAAACGCCATCATCATGCTGCCTGATTCTGCCTTCAGCTTGTAAGGGAATACCCATTTGTTGGCATACTTTCCAGCAATCGCCCAGAACCTCAACATCATCGGGATGGATAAAGGGTTTTAAACCATAGTTTTTTGCTTCTTCTGGAGTGCTTAAACCTGTGAAAGTTAACCATCTTTGATTAACGTCCAGTACTAAACCCTCGTGATCTGCGGTCCAGACTAATTGAGGAATTAGTTCGACCAAATGTCGGTAGCGTTCTTCGCTCTGCTGGAGGGCGACTAGAGTATGTTTGAGATCGCTGATATCCCTAACTACACCACGCATCCGCACTGGCTCACCTCTGTCGTTATATTCAGTGCGGGATTTAGTCCAGATCCAGCGAATTTCTCCTTTTGCCCGACGAATACGACATTCCATATTCCATGAGGTTTGTGTCTCGATCGACTGCTGAAATTCTCGATCGACCCGCGCCCGATCTTCAGAGATCACATGGGATAGAAACATCTCATAAGTCCACGCTGGCAAAAGTCGATCGTAACCAAAAATTCGATCGTATTCGATCGAACGCCAAGCATTGTTAGTTATAAGATCTAGTTCCCATACACCCACATCCCCTGCTCCTAGGGAAATCTCTAGACGTTCTTGAAATAGTCTTATTCTTTCTTCAGAAAGATGGCGATCTGTAATATCTGTAAATAGAACGCCAAATCTAAATTCTAGGGGTGCGTCAATTGGAAAGGCATTAACCTCATACCATCGATTCAGAGCAATAGCTTGATGCTCAAATTGCACTGACTTACCAGTCAGTACCACCTTGCCATAGGTCTCAACCCAAAAATCTTCTAGATCGGGAACAACTTCTAGTATTGTTTTGCCAATTACTTGCTTTAGTCCTGTCATCGGTTCAAATAGGCTGTTGACCTCCAGAAAGCGATAATCTACTGGCCGCCCCTCAGGATCGAACAACATTTCGGCGATCGAAAGTCCCTGATCGATCGATTCAAGCAGGGTGTCATAGCGTTGCTGAATTTTTTCTGGGGATGGATTGTGGCGATCGGGTGAAGTTTTGACTCGATCGATCTCGGTGACTAAGATCTGCACCGCCGCTTTTAATTCTGATGACCAAGTTTCAGCCGTGCCCAAAGGTGTCTGCGACCAGTCGTGAGAGCTTACGAATGACTCAATTTCTCCTGCAAATAGATCTTCCATTTTTTGCGAGGTATTCATACTAAGTAAGGGTTAGCCACGGATTAGATCATAGCAGAAAGTTCTAACCAGAGGAGCTTAGTGGAGGCTTTGCTATGATAGAGCCGACTAATGTAACTTTCGATCGAACAAATTACCAAGCAAAGGCAATGTCAAAGGAAAATCATGGTGTACC
>JARCMB010000239.1 GCA_030248825.1 Pseudanabaenaceae cyanobacterium MP8IB2.15
CAGTTACAGCAATGCTGCCAAAATAAATTTACTTGATGTTTCACCCTCCGATCTAGAGCAATATGGAGCCGTAAGCGAGCAAGTGGCAATTCAGATGTCGATCGGGGCGAAGGTAAAACTAAAAAGTGATTGGGGCATTAGTATTACTGGGATTGCAGGTCCTGATGGTGGCTCGGCGGAAAAGCCTGTTGGTTTGGTTTATATCGGGATTGCCGATCCTGACGGTGATTCGATCGCCATACGACATACTTTTAGCCCACATCGCGATCGAGATTGGATCAGAAGAGTGAGTGCTTGCTCAGCATTAGATCATTTAAGGCGAAGATTTGTTATGATTAATAAATAAATTTATAAGCTTATGATACGGAGATATCAAAAGTGAAATCAATCAAAAAAGCTTTAAAAAGATTGGGCGAAGTATTCAATCGTCTGTTAGACTCTCTCTTGGGTGGACAATCTCAGCCAGAGCTGATCCCAATACCCATTAGAAGTCGCTCTAGAACCAGTCGATAATTGGATTAAGCATAATATTTAATTCAATATTAAATCGATATTTAAGAGTGTGAGAAATTTTTCCAGCCTCACATGTTCACAAATGCTGTGAATGTTTTTTAGTAGTGGCTAACTATCTAGAATTTTGTCAAAACTTGTGATTGGTTTGTAAATCGCATTTAATCTAATATTTTTAAAGCAGGGTCTACAGCCTAGTTTGTGGGTCTGTTTTTTTATTCACCAGTCCAGATATACGAGATCGCTAAGTGCTAACCTTAACTTAAGGTTAGTCAAAGCTAAGCTCTTGTAATCACTAATTCAAGTATTAGTTTAAATTCAATGCAATCTGCTATTTTTCACTGGGATCGGATTTAGTTATGGGTAGATATACTCAACAGTTCATGATTGAAATTTCTCCTCAAAAGCTGCTTCTGGCTCTCAAAGAAAGCCTTGAGTTATGCAATTTATCGATTACGTATAGTACTGGGGACTACGTAATGGCACAGGAGGCTACTGGCAATGTTTCTTTCTCGAAGTTAGTTACGGTAGAGATTTTGATTCACCAGACAGAAATTGATGGTGATAATGTAAAGCTGACCTGCGTTACAAAAAATCAAGAGCTACCCTTGAGATCGAATAATCATTGCCAAAGAATGGCTGATATGGTTAGTCAGGCTTTTGCAGGAAATCAAAACTGGAAACTGGTGGAAATGATTCCTAGTTAGTCGGAATGATTAATTAGCAATGTTTGACTTTCTGCGGTACGATTTCGATCCACCTGATTAAATCAATCAGATCAATATTTGTGAGCGGCTTTTTCGAGCAACATAGCAAGCAAAAAGCATAGCAAGCAAAAAGCACAGCAATATGAGTACCTATGGTCATGTTCTGGCAGACAATCGTCAAGCTAGATTTAATTACGAAATTATTGAGACATATGAAGCTGGGATCGAACTGGTCGGGACAGAAGTAAAGTCGATCAAGAACGGTCAGGCTAATATGCAGGATGCTTTTGCGATTGTGCGTAAAGGGCAGATCATGTTGCTGAATATGCATGTTTCGCCATACCAAGCTACGAGTCATCTGTTTAACCACGAGCCAACGCGCACCCGCAGGTTGCTGATGCATCGTCAAGAAATCCGCAAACTGATTGGTAAAGTGGAGCAGAAAGGACTAACTATGGTGCCTTTAAAGCTTTACCTCAAAAATGGTTGGATTAAAGTCGATCTGGCCATAGTCAGGAATAAAAAATTGCATGATAAGCGCGAAGATATCAAAAAGCGTGAAGACAAACGCGATATGGCAAGGGCAATGAAGTTTGGCTAGGATAAATTTTGAGACTGATGTCATCTTTCCTGATCTCGATCGATATTGCTTTGATCTAGCTGGCTTAATGCTTCGGCAAAGTCTCTTACACCCTGAAACTGGCGGTATACCGAGGCAAAACGCACATAGGCAACTTCACTGAGAGATTGCAAATGTTCGAGCACAAGTTCGCCAATTTCGACACTAGGCACATCTCGATCGGTTCTCGCCTGAAGTTGGGACTCAATATCATCGATCGCCGCTTCTAATTTATCTTGGGCAATACCAGTTTTCTCGCAAGCGCGAACCATGCCACGCAGCAGTTTAGATCGATCGAACGACTCAGGTGTAGCATCACGCTTGATCACGGTAATCGGCACAAACTCGATCCGTTCATAGGTTGTAAATCGACGCTGGCACTGTAGGCATTCACGGCGACGACGAATGCTACGCCCAGACTCTGCCGAGCGCGACTCTAAAACACGACTATCAGGATGATTGCAAGCGGGACAGAGCATTGTATGCCCAAAAAAATGATAGAACTCGACGGTCAGTAACGCCAAATAGTAGTGATCTCGATCGACACTACAGCAATTTAGTCTTAATCTAGTCTAAGCCCCTAACTAAAAAGTTGAAATCCTCTCTAGTTATGCTTTCGGCAAAAGATTCGTGGCTAGAAGCATATATCCTACACGGCACACTTAATGTTAACATTTAAAAATTAAATAATATTTGTCATCCAGAACACTGAAAACCATGACCAAATCAATTGTGATTGCTCCTTCGATCTTATCTGCGGACTTCAGTCGTTTGGGCGATGAAATTCGGGCAATTGATGCTGCGGGTGCCGATTGGATTCACGTTGATGTCATGGATGGACGTTTCGTTCCGAATATCACGATTGGACCATTGGTGGTTGAAGCAATTCGCCCAATCACGAAAAAGCCTCTGGATGTGCATTTGATGATTGTGGAACCAGAAAAGTATGTCGCAGATTTTGCGAAGGCGGGAGCCGATCACATCTACGTCCACGCCGAGCATAATGCTTCACCCCACTTGCATCGTACCTTGGGACAAATTAAAGAACTGGGCAAACTGGCAGGCGTGGTGCTAAATCCTGGCAGTCCATTGGCTCTAATCGAGAATGTCTTAGAACTATGCGATCTGATCTTGATCATGAGTGTTAACCCTGGCTTTGGTGGTCAGAGTTTTATTCCTACCGTCGTGCCAAAAATTCGCGCCCTTCGCCGCATGTGCGATGAACGTGGTCTCGATCCTTGGATCGAAGTTGATGGTGGTCTGAAAGCAAACAATACTTGGCAAGTGGTAGAAGCTGGAGCTAATGCGATCGTCGCTGGTTCGGCTGTATTTAATGCTGGTGATTATGCCAAGGCGATCTCGGATATTCGTAACAGCAAGCGTCCAGAGTTGGTAACTGCTTAGAACCTCACCCCTAACCCATCTTTCTATAGAAAGGGCAATAGAGCCGAGAGAAATCCTATGAAGCCAGAATTATCTCCTACGAAAAAATCACGCATGTACCTGTGCTTGCTACCTGTGTTTGGGATAATTCCGTCACTTCTAAATTTACGCAACGATCGAACTAGCAAGGAACTCAAAGATACTAGCCAAGTAGCAGTTTTACTGTTTCTCACTTGGCTAATCAGTTACGCGACTCTAGGTTCTACAGGGCAAAGTGGTGAAGGGATTCAGGTGTCTTTAGAGCTGTTTAAAGTCACGCTTAGCTCTACCTACTTTGTGACGACTATTTACCTGATGTATCGCCTTTACAAGGGCAAACCATTATCCCTTCCTTGGCAAAAATCACGCAAACACCGAGATTTAGATTAGTCCACTCTCTTTTCTAAACGTGAGCCGCTCTCTTGTAGGCATCATCTAGCACTTCGCTGAGCGTAGGATGAGCGTGAACCTGACGCGCTAGGGTATGCACACTAGCACGTTGCGAGATTGCGGCAGAGGCTTCATGAATCAAGTCAGAAGCATGGATGCCAATAATATGAGCACCCAAGAGTTCACCTGTATCTTGGCGGTAGATCAGCTTTGCTAGTCCATCGGTTTCAGCTTCGGCGATCGCTTTGGCATTCCCTTTGAAATAAGAGCGCGTTGTGGCAATTTGAAATCCTTCAGCATCAGCTTTGGCTTGAGCTTGTGGCTCGGTCAGCCCGACAAAACTGATTTCGGGATGGGTAAAGGCAGCAGCAGGAATGCTGAGATAGTCAACCGTGGCATCGCGTCCACAAATATTCTCAACCGCTACAACTCCCTGAGCCGCCGCCGCATGAGCTAGCATCATTTTGCCTGTAGCATCACCGATCGACCAAAGATGCGGCACACTGGTTGCCATGCGATCATCGACCTCAATGAACCCACGTCGATCGGGAGTTATGCCTACAGATTCTAGCCCTAAGTCTTTTGTGTTCGGAATCCGACCTGTCGCGACCAGACAAGCATCGACTTCTAAAATTTCACCATCAGAAAGTTCGATCGTTACAGGTGAGCCAGGTGTGACTTTCTTTGCCAACACGCCGACTTTGGTTTCGATATCGCGTGGTTTGATCAAGATGCGTTCAGCTAGTTTGGCAATATCAGGATCGAAACCTGGCATTAGATGGTCGAGCGCTTCGATCATCGTGACTTCGCTGCCCAGAGCTGTGTAGATATCAGAAAACTCTAAGCCAATATAACCACTGCCAATAATCGCAATCCAACTTGGTAGCCAGTCTAGTCTCACACCTTCATCACTGGTGAAAACGGTCTTTCCATCCAGCTCAATCCCAGGTGGCACAAATGGCAGCGATCCCGTACACAAAATTACATCACGCGCCGTAATTGTTCGATCGCCAACTTGAACAGCTTGCTTACCAGCGACCTTGCCGCGTCCATGAATAATTTCCACGCCTAGCTTTTTGAGGCTATTAGTCAGATCGGTGCGCTGCTTATTCACCAGATTGCCAGCATGTGAAGAGATCGCGCCTCGATCGAAGTTGATATCACCAATCTCGATGCCCAGCAGTTTCAGATGCTCTTTTGCCCGTAATTCTCTTACCCGTCCAGAAGCAGCCAGCAAAGCTTTGGAAGGGATGCAACCGCGATTAACGCAAGTCCCACCCATATCTGCGGCTTCAATAATCGCCGTTTTTAAGCCGTTAGCAACAGCATGAAGTGCCGCACCATGCCCACCGACACCTGCCCCAATAATTACCAAGTCATAGTCAAATTCTGCCACGCCTGCATTTCTCCTATTGCCGACAAACACGCTTATTCTACTATTTTGGCACTATCGGCGCGATCGATCGTAAGTTTGTGTCGAACAACTACTCATCCCCAGACGGTTCGCTAGAATATTAAGGAAAGTTAAGAAATAAAAAGAGCGTTATGAAAGCATTTGTAGCTGGAGCGACGGGTGAAACAGGCAGACGAATTGTGGCGGAACTGGTGAAGCGCGATATTCCTGTCAAAGCCTTGGTACGGGATTTGCAAGCAGCGAAAAATATTTTGCCCCCGCAAGTGGAACTAGTTCTAGGTGATGTGTTGAAGAAGGAGGCTTTAAGTCAGGCGATCGAAGATTGTACAGTTCTGCTCTGCGCCACAGGAGCTAAGCCTAGCTTCGATCCAACGGGGCCATATATGGTTGATTTTGAAGGTACAAAGAATCTTGTCAACGCTGCTAAAGCCAAAGGGATCGAACATTTTGTGTTTGTGTCTTCGCTTTGCACTTCGCTACTATTCCATCCCTTGAATCTATTCTGGCTAGTATTATTCTGGAAAAAGCAAGCAGAAGAATATTTGCAGGTCAGTGGTGTACCTTATACAATCGTGCGTCCTGGTGGTTTAAAGAATGAGGATCAAGCTGGCGATCTGGTGATGTCTGCCGCCGATACGTTGTTTGAAGGCAGCATTCCCCGCACCAAAGTCGCGCAGGTTTGTGTTGATGCCCTCTTTCAATCTACCGCCCGTAATAAAATTGTCGAAATTGTTGCCAAGCCAGAAATCTCTGTGAGATCGGATGGGATGACTGAATTATCGATCGAACAGCAATTCGCCAGCATTGCCTAACCCACTCAATCTTGTTCCCTCCCCTTTTTAAGGGCGAGGGCTAGCATGAGTTGAGCTAATCGAATGACGTAGTAACTGCCAGCCAAATAGGATGACAAACATGGGATTGTTGATCAGATACCTTCGCCAGAGTCTCTGCGGCTCTTGAATCAAGCGATATAGCCATTCCAATCCCAATCGCATCATCCAACGCGGAGCTTGAGATACTTGTCCACTGGCAAAATCAAATGCCGCGCCCACACCAATCATCACCATATCCAATTTACCGACAGCTTGAGACATCCAATATTCTTGTTTGGGACATCCCAATCCCACAAACACCACAGATGCACCTGAAGCTCGAATTCGATCGAGATCGACTGCA
>JARCMB010000240.1 GCA_030248825.1 Pseudanabaenaceae cyanobacterium MP8IB2.15
ATGGCGATTGCCCGCCCGATTGCTTGGGGTGCAGCCGAGATCTTAATGCAGCATTACGAATCGCCTGACTCGCTCAAAATCAGAGACAAAGGCGGCGATGATGGTTCTGTAACATCAGCAGATTTAGCTGCGAATGAATTTATCCTGAATCAACTACAATCTCAACTTGGAACTGAGAATTTCGCCTATCTCAGCGAAGAGACAGAGGATAATGTTAATAGGCTAAACCATGACTGGGTATGGATGATCGACCCGATGGATGGCACGAGTGATTTTATCAATCGCACGGGCGAGTTTGCGGTGCATATTGGCTTAACATATCGCCAGCATCCAGTGTTGGGATTGGTTGCTGCGCCTGTGTTTGGCAAGTTATTTACCGCAATCAAAGATCGTGGCGCATTTTTAGAATTTAAAGATGGCGCGAGTACGCAGATTCAAGTATCACCAAAAACTCAATTGGATGAGATGATCGCGATTTCCAGTCGTAGTCACCGCAGTGACAAGCTAGATTATATCTTGACTCGATTACCAAAAGTGATGGAGTTAGCTGTCGGTAGTATTGGCGGCAAATTGGGGTCGATCGCCCAAGGCAGTGCTGACTATTACATTTCGGTTTCAGGTAAATCTGCGCCGAAAGATTGGGATTACTGTGCGCCTGAAATCATTCTCACCGAGGCGGGTGGCGATCTGACGCATTTCGATCGAACAGAATTGACTTATAACAATCCTGATATCTCACAGTGGGGGAATATCATTGCCAGTAACGGTTACGGTCACAAACAACTCTGTGAACTGAGCCAATCAATTTTATCTGAGTTTGATGCATCACTTGAGATTTAGGGACATAGATTTCTACTTTTTAGAAGTAAAAGTCAATAAGCTAAATAAATCATTTACAGATAGCTGCCAATCTTTTAATTCATCTAGAACTGGCAGGAGATCATCTTCTTGCTTGGCTTCTGGTAAGCGATTGCCTTGAAATACAAGCACAGTTCATTCTTCCTCTGCAATCAGCCAACCTAGTTTTATCCCATTTTTAATCGCAAAACTGATTTTCTCAATCGTCTGAATTGGTGACCGATCGGGCGACAGAATTTCAATAATCCAGTTAGGAGCAATTGTAATTTTATTGATAATCTCACCTGCTCCATCTACAGGAATCCGATCCCAAGCAAACACCGCAATATCTGGGACGATCGAACGCTCTGAGAGAGTACAACGCAACTCCGTTAGAGCATAAACAAGACAATTTGGCTCACCTCTTAGATTAATCCATCCTGACAATCCCACTTGTAACTTACTGTGTTTTCCTTGAGGCATAGTTTTTTGGGAGATGTGTCCATTGCTATACTCGCTAGCAGGTTTAGTCTCTGGGAGTTCTAGAAATTCTTTTAGAGAGATTAGGTTTGTTTGAGCTTGAATTGCGATCGGCATAGGTTTTTTCTCCTGCTTGAAATAGTCCTAGCGAATAAATAATCTGCGACTCTGGCATTTGTTCATCTTCTGAGATCATACAAGCAATAAATAAGCACTACAATCTAGGTTAGTACAATGCGTCAAACAGCAATGACACAGACAATTAACTCAGTATTCCTTGACCAAGAGCAACTGTACGATCGCGACTTCCTTTTATGGACAGAGGATATTGCGAGAAAATTGCGGGTTAAAGATTTTGACCATTTGGATCTAGAGAATCTGACTGAGGAGATTGAGGCATTGGGTCGATCGCAAAAAAAAGAACTAAAGAGCCGTCTAACTACTTTGCTAGAACATCTCCTCAAACGGCTATATGTCGAGATGCCACAGGAGTATAACGGTTGGGAGCGCACAATTCGAGAACAACGCAGACAGATCTTCCTAGAACTGACTGACTCACCCAGTCTAAAGAATATCTGGGATGAAGCCTTCAATTTAGCTTGGCAACTGTCGCTCAAAGATGTGTGCGAAGAGTATCCAAATGTTAGCTTTCATGATGTGTGGTTGTTTTCTCGCGACATTGATTCGATGCTCGAGATCAAGTTCTGGGAAATAAACTAGGAGAGTGAACTAGTAGATCTGTCCATATCAAGCAGGAAAGCTAGTGATTTAGTGTTAATCTGAGCGAAAGATTAAGACACAGAAAAGGTAAGCAAAAATGGTGAAGCAGGCTGCAATTCTGGTGCTGGCGGACGGTAGCTACTATAAAGGTTTTGCATTTGGGGCATCGGGAACCGCGATCGGCGAAGTCGTCTTTAATACAGGCATGACGGGATACCAAGAAGTCTTGACCGATCCCAGCTACAGTGGTCAAATTGTCACCTTCACCTATCCTGAATTGGGCAATACGGGTGTTAATTTCGAGGATGAAGAGTCCGATCGACCACAGGTTAAAGGGGCGATCGCTCGAAATATTAGTGCAATTCCCAGTAATTGGCGATCGAGGCAGTCTTTACCAGATTATCTCAAAGCTCATAATGTTGTGGGGATCGCAGGGATTGATACTCGTGCCTTGACTCGCAAATTACGATCGTTGGGCGCGATGAATGGGGGCATTTCCACCGAAATTCTCGATCCAGAGATCCTGCTAGAGCAGGTGAAAGCGGCTCCTTCGATGCAAGGGCTAAATCTGGCTCAAACCGTGACGACACAAAGAATATATGAGTGGCAAGAACCCACCCCAGCCGCATGGGAATTTATGGAAGCCGCACCAGATGTCAAAGAGCCGTTAACTGTGGTGGCGATCGACTTTGGTATTAAGCGCAATATCTTACGTCGCCTAGTTAGCTACGGCTGCCGAGTGATTGTTGTTCCTGCTGATACGCCTGTCGCCAAGATTCTCGAATTTCACCCCAATGGCATCTTTCTCTCCAACGGCCCTGGCGATCCTGCGGCGGTTACAACTGGGATCGAAACTGCCAAAGCCTTACTAGAAGTCGATAAGCCCCTATTTGGCATCTGTTTGGGGCATCAAATCCTCGGTTTGTCGATGGGTGGGGATACATTTAAGCTCAAGTTTGGGCATCGCGGTCTGAATCAACCCGCCCAAAATCAAATACCAGACTCCGATCGGCGCGTCGAAATTACCAGCCAAAATCATGGCTTTGCCTTGAATGGTGACTCGCTTTCTGATTCGGCCGCCCAAGTTACCCAGATCAATCTCAACGATCGAACTGTGGCGGGACTAGAACATAAATCTCTGCCGATTTTCTCGGTGCAATACCACCCCGAAGCCAGCCCTGGGCCGCATGATGCTGACTATCTATTTGAAAAATTTGTCAAAGCCATGCAGTCCAAGAAGGAAGCAGTAGCCAGATAGCGGATATGTAGCCTTTTACTCGATCGTGCTCGAGCATTTCTGCATATGATAGATCTAGAACTTTGGATGAGACATTATGTTATCTGCCTACCGCGAACATGCTAGCGATCGTACCCGCTTGGGAATTCCTGCATTACCTTTAACGCCGACCCAAACCTCAGAACTGGGTGAATTGCTCAAAAACCCACCTGCTGGTGAAGAAGAGTTTTTGCTGGAGTTACTGCGCGATCGAATTTCCCCAGGGGTCGATCAATCAGCCTATGTCAAAGCTGGATTCCTCACAGGGATTGCCAAAGAGGAAACACACTCACCACTGGTTGCACCTTTGCTAGCAGTAGAATTACTCGGCACGATGGTCGGTGGCTATAACGTCCAGTCTCTGATCGATCTGCTTAGTCACGACACTCTGGGCGCATCAGCAGCTAAAGCTTTGAGCAAAACCACCCTAGTGTTTGATGCTTTTCATCAAGTCTTGGAATTAGCAGAAACTAATGACCACGCCAAGCATGTGATCGATGCATGGGCAAATGCTGAGTGGTTCACCAGCAAACCCGCTTTGCCTGAGACAATCACGGTCACAGTGTTTAAAGTTCCAGGCGAAACCAACACCGACGACCTTTCTCCCGCCGCTCAAGCTTTTTCGCGTTCCGACATCCCACTTCATGCCCTGAGTATGCTGGATTCTCGCTTACCAGGCTCGTTAGAAAAGATCGTCGAACTTAAGCAAACAGGATTTCCGCTCGCCTATGTTGGGGATGTGGTTGGTACTGGCTCGTCACGTAAATCGGCAATCAATTCTGTGTTGTGGTATATCGGGCACGACATTCCATTTATTCCGAACAAACGATCGGGTGGAGTAATTTTAGGCAGTTCGATCGCGCCAATCTTTTTTAATACCGCCGAAGATGCGGGGGCATTACCGATCCAATGCGATGTGACCAAATTGGAAACAGGCATGGTAATCACGATTCATACTCGTGAAGGAAAAATTACTGACCATGCCACGGGTGAAACGCTCTCAACCTTCTCACTCGCACCGATCACGATCGCCGATGAAGTCAGAGCAGGGGGCAGGATCCCCCTAATTATTGGCAGAGGGCTAACGGATAAAACCCGCCATGCTTTAGGATTACCCGTCAGCGATCTGTTTACTCGTCCACAGCCACCGCAAGCATCAACTAAAGGCTTCACCCTCGCCCAAAAAATTGTCGGCAAAGCCTGTGGTTTAGCAGGTATCCATCCTGGCATCGCTTGTGAACCTCTGATCACAACCGTTGGCTCTCAAGATACCACTGGCCCAATGACTCGTGATGAGTTGCAAGAACTCGCCTGTTTGGGATTTAGTGCCGATCTGGTGATGCAAAGCTTCTGTCATACCGCCGCTTATCCTAAACCCACAGACATCAAAACTCATAAAGAACTGCCTGATTTCTTCTCTACGCGCGGTGGTGTAGCATTGCGAGTCGGTGATGGCATCATCCATTCTTGGCTCAATCGCATGTTGCTACCTGATACCGTGGGAACTGGTGGTGATTCTCATACGAGATTTCCATTAGGCATCTCTTTTCCTGGTGGTTCGGGCTTAGTGGCATTTGCGGCGGCACTAGGTGTGATGCCATTAGATATGCCTGAGTCGGTTTTGGTGCGGTTTAAAGGAGAACTCCAGCCAGGCGTAACTTTGAGGGATGTGGTCAATGCGATCCCCTATATCGCGATCGAAAAAGGATTACTTACAGTCGATAAGAAGAACAAAAAGAACATCTTTTCGGGACGGATCATGGAAATCGAAGGATTACCCGATCTGAAAGTCGAACAAGCCTTTGAACTCACCGATGCCAGTGCCGAGCGTTCTTGTGCAGGATGTACGATCGAGCTGAGTCCTGCTACTGTGTCAGAATATCTTCGATCGAATGTAGCGCTGTTGAAAAACATGGCGGCGCGTGGTTATCAGGATGCCAAGACAATCCTACGCCGTGTTGCCAAAATGGAAGCATGGCTAGCAAACCCTGTACTCTTAGAAGCTGACGCTGATGCCGAATATATCGAAATTATCGAAATCGATCTAAACGAGATCAAGGAGCCGATTGTTGCTGCTCCCAACGATCCTGATAACGTCAAGTTGCTGTCTGAAGTAGAGGGCGATCGAATCGATGAAGTATTTATCGGTTCCTGCATGACCAATATCGGTCACTACCGCGCTGCTGCCAAAGTTTTGGAAAAGGAGCCACCTGTGAGTGTGCGTCTATGGATCTGTCCACCCACCCGCATGGATGAACATCAACTCAAAGAAGAAGGGATTTACAACACTTTTGGGTTGGCGGGGGCACGAACCGAAGTCCCAGGCTGTTCTCTCTGTATGGGTAATCAGGCGCGGGTAGGAGATGGTACGACTGTGTTCTCAACTTCGACCCGTAATTTTAACAATCGTATGGGTAAGGATGCGCGAGTTTATCTTGGCTCGGCAGAACTATCGGCAGTTTGCGCGCTCTTAGGTCGTCTTCCTTCGGTGCAAGAGTACATGGATATCGTTGTCAAGAAAATCGATCCGTTTGCCAACGAACTCTATCGCTATCTCAATTTCGATCAAATCGCCGACTTTGAGAACGAAGGTCGGATCATTGCCCTTGAAGATATGCCCAGAATTGAGGATATTCTAGGTATGCCTACTGCTGCTATGAGCTAAATGCTTTAGCCTGTTACCTTAATGATCTGGAATCAGACCATTAAGGTGATCCATAATATCCAGTAAAAAAGTGTTAGAGGTAAAGTCACATCGCCAATGCGCTAAAATTGAAATGTAGTCAAACTAAAGATATTATTAAAATAGCAAATTTATAATAGATTAGGTTAACTAAATACTATATACTCGATGTTCAAGTTTTTTAAGTCTACGCTATGAGGATATAGTAAGCGATGAAGAAATAGTTTAGGTGCATGTGATGTGGCTCAGCGAACCCTTA
>JARCMB010000241.1 GCA_030248825.1 Pseudanabaenaceae cyanobacterium MP8IB2.15
ATCCAAAACACTAGCAACATTATGAACATTCAAGTCGATTGCTTGGGCGATCGAACCGATCAAATCCCGTTTGGTGATCGCGCCACAAAATCTCTCTCCATCCATCACTAGAGCATAATTAAATCTTGCTGCTGCCGTGATTCGATCGCTCCCATTTAAGACGTAGGCAACATTCATTAAAGAAGTTACAGGCGAGACAGATGGGGGATATGGGGCAGTAATGTCATCTAACGAATTGAAGGAGTTATTCAATACCTTAAGACTTAAAGAACTAATCGAGGCAACAGGAAAAAACCGAGCCAGTAGGATAAGTTATCAGGCTGTTTCCCCCCAAAGATTTTATGCCAGATCGGATAGTTTAAGTATGAAGAAATCTTGCTTAGGCAGTTTCTGGTAAAAAAATTGCCCATTCCGAAGCCCCTAAATCCCCAATTCTGGGGACTTTGATTTTCAGACCCCCCAGAATTGCGATGCACTGAGCTTGTCGAAGTGGGGGCAGGGGGCTGGGTAGATTCTTTAAGGGAAATCTTGCTTAAACTTGAAGCCCCAAGGCATTAGCCACAGAAATATCAACTTTTCGATCGCCACCATTCCGATTACTGGTCAAACCGAACCCACCCGTGTAATCCCATATTACTCGTGATTAACGATCGAGATTCGATCGCTTAAAAATAATAGTCGATCGAGGTTAATCAGACTTTAAGCCGAAGTAAAGCCCTAGATGTTGCTTAAAAGCCCAAAAAAGTACCGACTTTGTTACGATTCCTCGCTAGTCTGTAGACATATGTTAGGTATCTTTGCTCGATACATTCAGGTGCGGTCTACTGTAAGGGTATGCCGCGTCTTTTGCTGTCAAATTTGCGATCGAGTTTAAATTCCTAAGAAATCCAAACGAACTAAAAAATAAAAAAGCCGAAATTACCCACCTACAAGTAATTTCGGCTTTTTTCTTGGCTTTAATTTCTTAGCTTTAAGAGAAGCGTGAGCTATTTCAGAGCTTCAGCTCCACCAACCACTTCTAGGATTGCCTGAGTGATACTGGCTTGCCGAGCTTTGTTGTATTGCAATGTCAGACTGCTAATTAGTTCTATCGCATTCTCGCTGGCATTACTCATCGCGGTCATCCGAGCCGCGAGTTCGCTGGCGGCGGACTCTTGTAAAGCTCGCAATAGTTGATTGCTCAAATAAAGCGGTAATAGGGCCTCAAGAATCTGAGACGGCTCTTGTTCAAACACCATTTCCGCAGGAAGCTCGCGCACAGTAGTTTCTAATTTTTCACGCTCGACTTGAAACTTACCACCACGCACAATCAATCTGAATATTTCATCATCACCTGCTTCTAAGCCCTGGGGGTCTAGTGGCAGAAGGGTTTGCACTACAGGACGAGAGCTAATCAGAGACACAAAGCGAGTGTAAACTAGTTCGACTCGATCGATCCGTCCCGACAAAAACGCTGAAGTAATTTCGTCAACAATTAAGTTAGCTTCACGCGCATTAGGGATTTGGTCTAAGCCTGCAAATTTTGCTTCGATCGGCTGTTCGCGGCGACTGAAGTACTGCACAGCCTTGCGTCCTACCAGAATAAATTGATAGCCAAGGCCTTGTTCCTTGAGTTCTTGGGCGCGGCTTTCGGCTCGACGAATTACGGCACTATTATAGCCACCGCACAAACCTCGATCGCCAGATATAACTAGAATGCCAACATTTTTAACAGGACGATTTTCTAGTAATGGCAGAGTCATATCCTCAAATCGCAGACGGGTTTGCAGACGATACAATACCTGCGCGAGTCGATCGGCGAAAGGACGAGTAGCAAGAACTTGTTGTTGGGCGCGTCTAACCTTTGCTGCTGCCACCAGACGCATAGCTTCGGTAATTTTGCGGGTATTTTTGACGCTATTGATTTGATCGCGGATTGCTTTAAGGTTAGCCATGAATAAAATGCTACAGACAGTAATTTATGCCAGTCACGATCATATCAGTGAACCGTATGGGATCTTCAAGGAAATAATTTAATCGAGATGATGCGCTGCTTGAGCCAGAAAAAGTCGATCTGAGCAAAGCTTAATTCACAGATAAACAGAGCTTAATCTTCGATCGAACAACTCAGTTTAGTATCAAAGAAGACAATTAGTTTCTTTTGTCAAAATTCAGTAAGGTGCTCATGAGATCGAAATTTTTCAATCGCTTGACTGGTTCACTTTCCCTCGCCACATTAGCTGTGACTGTTACCTTGTCATCTTGTGCTGGCGATAATGCAACTACTTCTACCAGTCCTTCTCCCAATGCTACATCTACAGCCATGGCTCCTGCGGCGGGTAATCTCAGTGGTCAAGTTGTGATCGACGGCTCCAGTACGGTGGCTCCTATCAGTAAGGCAATCGCCGAAGAATTTGGCAAAGCTAATGCTGATGTTAAAATTCCTGTGGGTACTAGCGGTACTGGTGGCGGTTTCAAGAAATTCTGTGCTGGTGACTCTGATATTGCTGATGCTTCACGCCCGATCAAGACCAAAGAAGCGGAAGAATGTGCCAAGAACAATATTGAATTTGTTGAATTACCGATTGCGATCGACGGTTTGACCGTAGTTGTGAACAAAGAAAA
>JARCMB010000242.1 GCA_030248825.1 Pseudanabaenaceae cyanobacterium MP8IB2.15
TGCACTATCCCAACAAGAGATGAGTTTAAGCTTTTGCCAGATTTTTGTCCAAGGAATATCCTGCTCCATCAGTAATTGCAGTCGTCGATCTGATATTCGATCTCGCAGTAATTCCACTAGCTCAGTTTGATGAGATTGGATGTAATCGAGTTGTACCTGCAAAAAACTTGGACTCCAGATCGAGATAATTTCCAAGTTCTCCGCTTCCAGTAGAGCCAAACATAGCTTTTGCTTAAACGCTTCGGCAGTTTGGAGTCGATCGATTCCAGTCACTGATACCAGAAATGGTTTGAGCAATATTTGTAACCATCGATCGAGATACTCAGAATCATCTACCATACCCGCATTAGAGCCAGAATTAGAACTATCTATTTGAGGCGAAACACAGAAGTAAGATTTCCCCGTCGAGAACTTCGGCCCGTGCTGAATCAGGTCGTGCGTCCAAACACAAAACATCGAACTAAAAGATTGCTTGATCGATCGAGTATAGGGAATCAACTTCGCCGCACTGCGACTCCCCGAAGTTTTCTCATAGAATAGGATCGGTTCGGGTGTAAGCGAGTTAAGTAAGAGTCTAATATCCTCATACTCAATGATTGGAACTCGCTCCCAATCATCCACCGACTTAATCCCCAGAGACTTGCCATACTCACTTCTAACCAGTAAATTACAAATCTTCGATCGAACTTCAGTTTGAGCTTGGGCAGGATGCTCTAGAGATCGATGAAATCTTCTCGCGGTCGGACTAAGCAATTGACCAAATAGCCAGATTATCGATCGCATATTTAAACCTTCTGATTGGGATGAACATTCGTGATCGCTGGCAGAAATGTCCCATCTGAGATCGATACCCCTGCCGTCAAATTAGAACCTGCACCTACAAACACATCATTACCGATCTTGATCCTCTTAACATATAGGATTAAGTCATCTTTCTTCGGTTTAATCACATGCGGATAGATGCCAACCCGATGCCCAAACACAACTCGATCGCCAATTTCCAGCAAACTTCGATCGGCAATCTCGATATGTGGAGTCCAATAAACCTGCTTTCCCACCTTCGCGCCCCACAGTCGCAGCCACAACGAGAATGCTCCAGGAATTAATCGTAAGATCGCCTCTAGTGCAGGAATAGCAATGTAAATCGCTTGAATTTGATGACTCCCCCACCAAGGAGAATATCCTTTCGCTCTAAGATATGCGATCCCTTCTTGAATGGGATAAAAAAGATGATGAACTCGATAAGCTAAAACTGGTAGTCCATACAGAGAGAATAACAGGGATAGAATACTTGCAATCCCAGGCGCGTGACAGGTATAAAAGAAAGATACTCCCACCAATATCAGATTTACTGTCGGGAAGAATGAGAGAAGAATGCTTAAAGGAGTCATAGTGGATACATTTAGCTTAAGGAACTACCCCATTTTTATCAAAAGCATCAAATTGAAAGTATCCTCAAATAAGCTCATAGATCGATTAAGCCTAAGCTAATTTGAATGGCAGAGTTTATCTTATCTAATAGTTGATCGGAAATAAGCCCTAGCCTTCTAATTAAGCGTTGTCTATCAATAGAGCGAATTTGATTGAGTAGTACAACTGATGGATAGCTTAGTCCGCCTTCAGGTGGATTGATTAGAACTTCTGTGGGATATAGCTCAGAATCAAACTGGGATGTAAGAGCAGCAACAATAGTAATAGGGCTATGCTGGTTAGAGATGTCATTTTGGAGAATAAGAGCAGGTCGGGTTTTTTGGATTTCCGAGCCAACCGTTGGGTCAAAATTTACTAGATAAATCTCACCTCTCTTGGGAAATGTTACCTTTTGCTGCTTTTCCATGACTCCTCGTCAATATTAAACCAATCTTGGGTAATACCTAAGTCTCTATCTGCCCAACGGACTGCGCCTTGCTTGAGTTTTTCTCTCAGATTTTCCTTTGCCTTAGCATTAATAAAGTGCTTAACTGCTTCGTCAATAAAATGGCTGCGGTCGCCTTTTGGAACAGTTCGATCGATTAATTGCAAAGTTTCACTAGGTAAAGTGATGTTAATGCGTTGATTCATGGTTACTTATACACACTAAATATGTGTATGATACCGCAAATAATTAAAAATCACTAGTGTTGACGATTAAAGTCTGTTTGTAGGCTCATTCGAGAGCGATCGAAGGATTTAGCGATTAAACTAGATAAGTACTTAGATTTTTGGATTTCAAATGACTCGCACTGCGCTCCTTAGTGTTTCCGACAAAACTGGACTGATCGATTTCGCCCGAATTTTGGTAGAAGAATTTCAGTTCAACCTGATTAGTAGTGGTGGCACAGCCCAAGCAATCAAAGCCGCAGGAATACCAGTAACTAAAGTTTCTGACTACACAGGTGCGCCCGAAATTCTTGGTGGTCGAGTCAAGACCCTACATCCTAAAGTGCATGGTGGCATTCTGGCCCGAGTAGACTTAGCCGAAGATCGAGAGGATTTACAAGCCAATCAAATCGATTCGATCGAACTAGTTGCTGTCAATCTCTATCCATTTCAGCAGACAATTGCTAAGCCTGGAGTTTCGCTAGAAGAGGCGATCGAACAAATTGATATCGGTGGTCCCGCGATGATTCGCGCTGCGGCAAAGAATCATAAGTACGTCACAATTCTGTCAAATCCCAGTCAATACGAGGCTTGCATCGCTGAACTACGGAAAAATAACGGCGTAATTAGTTTAGAGTTGCGTCGATCGCTAGCCCTTGCCGCATTTCAGCATACACAGTCTTACGATCTGGCAATCTCTCAATATTTAGCGGCTCAAGCAGGAGAGTCCCCAATCCAATCATTTGTGTTGTCGGGGCACAGTCCCAAATCTCTACGCTATGGCGAAAATCCACATCAGCCAGCCACATGGTATCAAATCGGTCGTGAACCAACAGGCTGGTCGGCGGCAACTCAGTTGCAGGGTAAAGAACTCAGCTATAACAATCTGCTCGACTTGGAAGCAGCACGCCGAATCATCGCCGAGTTTGGGGATGAAACTCCCTGTGCCGTAATCGTGAAGCACAATAATCCTTGCGGCGTGGCTCTAGCTCCCAGTTTAGCGGTTGCTTATCAAAAAGCGTTTGCGGCGGACTCCACCTCGGCATTTGGCGGCATTGTTGCCCTAAATCAGACTCTAGACGCTGAAACTGCTCAAGCTCTGACCACAACTTTTCTCGAATGTGTGGTGGCAACTGGTTGCGATCCTGCGGCTGCCGAGATTCTTGCTGCCAAACAAAATCTCAGAGTATTAGTTTTACCCGATCTCGCCGCTAGCGAAGCCGAAACTGTGAGGATAATTGCGGGGGGAATGCTGGTGCAGCAGAGCGATCGACTACCTGTTGTACCCGAAACATGGCAAATCGCGACCCAAAAGCAGCCCACGCCTGAACAATTGCAAGAGTTGATCTTCGCTTGGAAAGTTTGCCGTCATGTCAAATCGAATGCGATCGTGATTACCAAAGATTTAGCCACTTTGGGGATTGGCGCAGGACAGATGAATCGAATTGGTTCGGCTCAAATTGCTTTGGCTCAGGCTGGAAATGGAGCTAGGGGCGCAATCCTTGCTAGTGATGGATTTTTCCCGTTTGATGATACCGTGAGACTCGCTGCTGCCAACGGGATCGTAGCGATCGTCCAACCAGGCGGTAGTATGCGGGACAAAGACTCGATTCAAGCGGCGGATGAACTTGGTTTAGTCATGGCGATCGCGAATATCCGTCATTTTCTGCACTAATTTATTCACCTAAATTAGAAATCGCTGGGAATATTTATGACATCAATTAGCTTTTTCTGGATCGCGATCGATACAGCGTCATAGCGATTGGTGACTTCGAGTTTTTGCATGATCGTATGAACGTGAACTCTGACAGTCCCTGGCGCAATGTAGAGAGCAGCAGCAATATCGTGATTAGTTTTTGCCTTGAGTCAATAGAGTGAGGACTTCCAATTCCCTTTTGGTGAGAGCATGATCTGCACTAGGTGAATCGGATTGGGTTTGAAACACGGCTCGAATCCGATCTGTGACCAGCGTATCCCACCATGACGCACCTGTGGCAACAGAGCGAATCGCCAGAATCAGCGCGTTTTAAGAAACAATGCCGCCTTAATTCGAGAGTGGTATCTGGGAAAACCTGTGGGTAAAGCCAATGTCGCACTTGCTGAGCTACATCTCAAATCAGGTATAACTTTTTGTGCAGGAGTAACATCCAGAGGCGGTAGGAAAAGTCCAATCCCAGACATACCAAAGCCAAAATCATCAGGGGGACAGTTTGAGCCAACTAAGGTTTTCAAGTTCTGTATGAAGCTTTAGATGTTTATGTAAATGCAATGAAAACCCTCGATCCAGACCAGTCATTAGCGGCATTAATAGATATTTTAGATGACTGTTTGGAGGGATATGCAATTTTTCCTGGCTCTTATGGGAGACGTGACCTATTAAACTGGTGGCTGTTAGATGTTGTGCCAGCCACTTGGCATTTACTACCTCCAAGCTCTGTTTATATAGTAGAAAGTTTACCAGACAGAGAGAAGATAGGATTGGAACAAATGGAAACATTAAAAAAAATCAGCTCGGCAATGAGGCTTGCTATTACCCAATCTAATTACTTGCAGACTAAAATCGCATAATAATCTGTAAAATAGCTTTAGAGAGAGTAATTTCGATCGTGCTGTAACTTAGGATTTGTGAGGCTATGGATAGTGGATTCATTAATGTGCATCAAGTATTAATCGAGCAGATTGATTTGATGATGCGAGCGCGTTATCCATTGTTGTATATCGTCACCGCCGAAGAAGAACCACTGGAGCAAGTTCTATATGCCGTGGCAGCCCAAAGCACACCAACGCGACGGATAATATTTTGGGATATGGTGCGTGGTTGGAGTGATAATGGTGCAGATAAAGGTTCACCAATGTCGGCTCTATTGCGTATAGGTAGACCTGAAGATCCACATAACCCCAAGGATTTTGATAACGCCATTTTTGTGATGCGAGATCTACATCCCTACCTGAAATTGCACTATCCCATTAGCGATAAACACTCGTCGATCGTGCGTGAGTTGACCTCGCTGATGCGTGAACTGAAGCGCGATCGAAAGACTCTAATCCTCACAAGCTATATACTGGAAATCCCCCCAGAACTGAGTGAGGAAGTAACCGTAATTGACTTCCCTCTGCCGAACGCGCCAGAAATCAGCTCCCTAATTCGTCGGTTAGTAATACCAGAAAAATTGAAGGTCACAGGATTAGCTTGGGAGCAACTGGTTAAAGCCTGTCAAGGACTGAGTCGCGCTCGGATTCAACGAGTGTTGGCAAAAGCCCTAGCGGAAAAGCAGCAAATTAGCGAGTCTGATATTGCCAAAGTATTGGAAGAAAAACGACAGGCGATTCGTCAGACAGGTATTTTAGAGTTTTTTACAGTGCGCGAATCACTCAAAAATGTCGGAGGATTAGAGAACCTGAAGCAATGGGTGAGAATCCGCCAAGATGCTTTCACTGAAGAAGCTCGGCGTTATGGCATCCCTAATCCCAAAGGAGTGTTATTGGTTGGCATTCAAGGCACAGGTAAATCGCTCTCGGCGAAGACGATCGCACACGAATGGCGGCTCCCATTGCTGAGGTTGGATACAGGACGACTATTTGGTGGCATTGTCGGCGAGAGTGAGAGCCGAGTGCGGCAAATGATCCAACTCGCCGAAGCGATCGCCCCCTGCGTTTTGTGGATTGATGAAATCGATAAAGCTTTCGGCAATATCAATGGTGGCATGGATGGTGATTCGGGGACGAGTCGGCGGGTGTTTGGGTCGTTGATTACTTGGATGCAAGAAAAGACCAGTCCTGTATTTATTGTGGCAACGGCGAATAATGTCCGTATTTTGCCCGCAGAATTGCTCCGCAAAGGTCGATTTGATGAGATTTTCTTCTTGAATTTACCGACAGAATCGGAACGTCAAGAAATTTTTCGCGTTCATCTTCAAAGGCTCAGACCAGGAAGGGTAAGAGATTTCGATCTATCTCTGTTAGCACGTCAGTCGCAGAATTTTAGTGGGGCGGAAATCGAACAGGGGATCGTGGATGGGATGCATTTAGCATTTGGGCGTGGCAGTATCGGCAATAGACAAGATTTCACCACAGAAGATATCATCAGAGCGATCGAAGAAACTGTACCTTTAGCAGCGATCGCACGCGACCAAATCGAAGCACTCAAGCAATGGGCAGCCGAAGCAGGAGCCAGAACTGCCTCGATCGATCAGCAGCTATCACAAGAGTTAAGTCGTTATATTGTCGATCGAGACA
>JARCMB010000243.1 GCA_030248825.1 Pseudanabaenaceae cyanobacterium MP8IB2.15
ATCGAGATGTCCGTACTGTGCGCCAGTGAGATAACTATCTCTCTGTAAATAATCAAGTCGATCGCAATCCAATTGACTCGATACTAACTGTTCCACTAACGGCAATGGATACTTTTTAGTAAACACCTGTTCCAAACAGCGCAATAGTCCTGGCGCAAAACTATTTAGGATCTTGGCGATCGAAGATTCTTGGATTAACCTGCGTGTCCAGATTTCATGCTGACTCCCAAACATCTCTTCGCCCGCATGACTGAAGGGGCCATGCCCTAAATCGTGTAGCAGTGCTGCCGTCAATACCACACTGCGATGAGATTCTAAGGATGGGTAATTTTGGACAACGCCATCAAAAGCACGCCGAGTCAATGCCATCACGCCCAGCGAATGGGTAAACCGCGAACCCTCTGCGCCATGAAATGTCAGAAATGCCGTGTCTAACTGCCGAATCCGCCGTAGCCTTTGAAACTCTGGTGTATCGATCAGGCGGATTAGCAATGCTTCGACTGGTCGATCACCTCTGAGCGTAATCGCCCCGTGAAGAGGATCGTGATAAGTTCGAGACTTTTCTGACAACATTAAAATTAATCCTAGTTGATCTAGATCACACATCAGCATTGTCGCAAATCACAGCGATCTTCGTCAGAGAAGTTTATAGTTTGACAAATACGGTATGAGATCCAAAATATTGGATAATTCCTATGACTAAGTTGCCCGATCGGTTATTGGTGGCTCAAATTACGGATATTCATCTGTTTGCCGATCCAGAGCAGTCTCTATTGGGGATCAAAACCGAGGAATCATATCGTGCCATTTTGGCGGCAATCGAGCATCTCGATCCCCAGCCTGATGTGTTGCTACTTACGGGTGATTTGACCCAAGATGCCGATCGAAAAGCCTACCTACGACTAAAGGACTCACTCGCCCATTTGCAATTACCGACCTACTGGCTGCCTGGTAACCATGATGAAGTGGAGCTAATGCAAGATCTCCAAGGTAATTTGTCGGATGGAGCCGTATTTATGGATAAACGGGTGGAAATGAACGGTTGGCAGTTATTGTTACTCAACTCGGCGATGCCGCAACAGGTTCATGGTTGTCTGACAGCAGAATGTTTAGCGTGGCTCGATCGACAACTAGCGAATTATCCTGAAATGCCCACCTTGATTGCCCTGCATCATCCCGCTTTGCCATTGGGTTCTGCTTGGATCGATCGAATTTCTCTGCACAATCAAGCTGAGTTTTGGCAAGTATGCGATCGACATGCCAATCTTAAAGTCGTGGTCAGCGGTCATGCCCACCAAGAATTTGATACGATTCGATCGCGGGTCGATCGGCAAGTCCGTTTCTTGGTCACGCCATCAACTTGCATCCAATTTCAACCAAATAACGACGAATTTCAGCTAGACACCCAAGCTCCTGGATATCGCCTACTTCGCCTCGATCGTGATGGCACAGTCGAAACCACAGTCCATCGCCTAGCTCATGCCAAATTTCAACCTAACCTAGCTGCCGTTGGATATTAAGGATTAATTTCCGATTAGGGGTTGCCAAAAAGAGAAACAAAGTTAAACTAGCCGCAGTCAATGCACGTGATCGTTCTCTCACACAATTGGGCGATCTCAAACTAGATCAGGACTAGAAACTATGCTTCGCACTACACTCGGTTTCGTACTTATATCCAGCCTCAGCATCCAGTCGTTAGCATTTGCCGATCAGATTCGCCCCATCAATCTTGATCGCCAACAGATCGCTCAACTAAATAATTCATCAGTAATTTTTGTTAGCCCCAATGGTGTCGATGCTGCTGGTGCAGGTTCGCAATCCCAACCGTTACGCACGATCTCGGCGGCCCTGAGTATGGCTCAGGCTGGGACAGTGATTCAGATCGCGTCTGGAACTTACAGCACTCAGTCAGGTGAAGTATTTCCGCTCAGATTGCAGCCTGGTGTGCAGATCCAAGGCGACAGTAATAGCAAGGGGCAGAGTACGGTGATCAGTGGTGGCGGGAAATTTGTCAGCCCGACTTTTGCCAGCCAGAATATTACAATGCTGGCAGCACATAATGCTCAGATTGTTGGGGTGAAGATCTCGAATAGCAATCCCAGAGGTTACGGTCTGTGGGTGGAGTCGAGCAAAAACGTGGCGATTATGAATAACACATTCGCCAACAACACGCATGACGGCATTTTTCTCACGGGTGATGCCAGAACTTTAATTTCAGAAAATCTGTTCACCAAAAATCGGGGCAGTGGGATCTCGGCTGTCGGTAGCAGTAGCGGTGAAATTCGGGGCAACAGGTTTGATAATACTGGCTTTGGGCTATCGATTGGGCAACGATCGACGGTACTACTGACCAACAATCAGATCGTCAACAATGTTGATGGCGTGGTGATCTCTAATATCTCTACACCCACTTTGCGCGGTAATTCGATCGCCAATAATAGCCGTAATGGATTGGTAGTGCTGAAGGATAGAGCGGGACAACCGACTCCCGATCTCGGTACACAGCAAAGCCCAGGTCGGAATGTATTTCGATCGAATAAACAACGAGATATCAATAATGTTTCAGGTGTAGCCCTGATTGCCGCAGGGAATGAAATCAACCTCAGCCGTGTTAGTGGCAAATTAGATACCTCTGTGATTTCTTTTAAACCTCCCACGCAAGCAATCTCTCAAATCCCAGTCTCTCAACGTTCCACTCTGCTCACAGTTCCAGCCCAAAATCCAACTCAAAGTATAGCTATCGCAACGCCACCTCAAGCTTCTAGCCCAAATCAATCAATCATTATTGCCGCTCCATCTCAAACACCAATCCAAAATATTCCTACTCCTTCCACGATCACTCCATCACAACCGCCTAGAGCTTTACCTCCTCTCAGCAGTGTGATCATCCAAAAAGAATCGCCAACATCAGGATCGAAACTGCCCAACCGCCCCAATCAATCTCCTAACCGTCCTGTAGCGAGTAGTCAACCTGTGGCACTTCCACCACCTAACATGCCGATCTCAAACTCTCGATCGACTCCAATTGTGACTGAACCTACTTCTCGATCGCAATCAAGAACTATCTCCAGTTCTCTGCCACCATCTTCCTTGCGCTACCGTGTGATCGTGCCCGTGAGCGGTAAGGTCAACACCCAAGAAGTACGCCGCGTCTCTCCTGATGCTTTTACCTTAAAATATCGAGGCAAAACTGTCGTGCAGGTGGGAGCATTTGGAGATCGAGATGTTGCTAATGCCAAAGTCAAATTACTAGCAGATTCGGGCTTCAAAGCAGTTGTGGTTGACTTCAAGTAAGTATTCAGGATAGTGGTGAGATATTTGCTTTTATCCAAGGAATTTCAGAAATTCCTATAGAGTTGGCAGAATAGACCGTTTTAGATGTGGGTTACTCTTTTAGGGAAGGGCGTAACAGAAAATCAACTTGCTCGACAATCTGGGGATAGCGGGATTGGGCAATATCTCGAAACTCTCCTGAAGCGACCATTCCACCCCAACAATGCAAGAGTTGGATTTTTTGACCTGCCTCAATCAATTCGATCGAATCAATTGGCGAGACATTATAGAATTGGGGAATCTCTGCGACTGAAATATGACAGTGATGTAATGCTCGAACTAGGGCTAGTTGATCTTGTTTCTGATAGATATTCCATTCACTTTGCCACTGGGCAAATAATTCTTGCATCGATCGATTATTTTGCCACAGCATTACGCCACTATTGTACTGAATGGAATGCGGGGGGATCTGCTCAAGCGTATAGGACTTCTC
>JARCMB010000244.1 GCA_030248825.1 Pseudanabaenaceae cyanobacterium MP8IB2.15
ATCGATCCTTTATTTACCTTAGAAATCACTGGGATCGCCCACTCCTATAGCAGCAATTTTCTTAAGTAATGGGATCATTTACTTTTTGGTAAACTCTAAGAAAGTTCTAAGAAATTTTAAAAATTATAGAGGTCAACTTTGAGAGGTAAGAACATTAATCCGATCAATCGAAGGAGCAGCTAAAAGCGAACCCTGATCCAACCACAACCAATATTCGTAATTACCAGTACGACCTTGAATTGGCGAGGGAGACAAACCGCGAAAATGCCAATCTAGATCGATCGAAGTTTGCAATACCTGAGGCTTGGAAGGATAACTGCCAAATTCATGAAGTTATGAATCCGTAAAAAATAATCACAACTAAATCAATATGAAAACATTAAACACGAAAAAAATCTGTGCGAGCGGGGTAGTTACTCTCTTGGCAAGCACTCTAGCCTTTGCAGCTTCTGCTGATGCGATCGGCTTTTCGGGAGCTTACGATCCTGCCAACTTTACCTTGACCAATAGCAATGCCGATGGCCTTGTAAATACGTCTGCTCCAACTTCCATTGCTTTGACTGGTGGCAATAATAATCCTACTAACACGCCTCCTTTGCTTTCTGGTTTTACCACCTACGCTGCTGTTGCTGCTGCTACTGGCACAGTTAGCTTCGACTGGAGTTACACAACAGCCGATACTTCTCTTGATCCATCTTACGATTATTTTAGCTATTATGTTAATAATGGTATTCCTACTCAACTTACTGATGATTTAGGTTTGCCAAATCAAACTGGTACGGCTTCCTTTACCGTTATCGCAGGAGATACTTTTGGTTTTCAGTCTGATACTTGGGATAATCTGAATGGAGCAGCAACTACGACGATTACCAACTTTTTAGCCCCTACCGCAGTTCCTTTTGAGTTTGAAGCCACAGGTGGATTCCTCGCAGTTTGTGCTTTGATGTTGACGAAAAAGCTGCTCAAGAAGAGAGCCGAAGAAAAGCTGAAATAGCCATAAATTGAGGTGGCGATCTGGTTGACTGACAAAAGTACTTGAAACCCATGATGTCTGACCCACAGATCACTTGCGCCATTTTTGTTAAATCGATGGTTACAGCCCCAAGTTTATTGCTCAATCTTCAGATTTGCTAATTTTTGAAGCCCTTACACATCAAGACTTTCATGAATGACTTGAGTTTTCTGTACCACCAAGGAGGGAACGGAAGAATATAGTATAGTTCCACATTTTATGAAAAGAAAGATATCTTTTGACAGCATATGAAAACATTTTTGGTCACAGGTGGAACCGGTAATGATGAACTTACAGGTGGCGGTGGGGCTAATCTCTTGCTTGGTGGCGCTGGGAATGATTTTCTCATCACCGATGGGAATGGGCCAAATATCATATCTGGCGGCGATGGAAGCGATACTGTTCTAGATTATTTTGGCAATTCAACGATCACAGGCGGATTAGGTAACGACACGCTTTTATCTTTCACTAGTACCTACGCCTATAATTCGCCTAGTGAAGGCGAAGATCTTATTCAGTACTTCGCATCAGGTGATACCAAGATTTCGATTAGCAGATCTGGGTTTGGGCTAGGTTCATCACCGCTAGGAACTTTGCCAAGTGGTCTGTTTACAACTTCATCGATCTATACTTCGGCTCAGAAGTTCTTTTTCGATACGGTGGCAAGTAATCTCTTCTTTGATACCGATGGTAGTGCAGGATTGCCCGCAACTTTGATTGCTCATATATCCAGTCCTATAACGGCATCAGATATTATTCTTGTCTGATTTTTCCAAGATTTGGAATCAAGATTCTAGCTAAACCTGCACAGGCGGGTTTTTTATTGTTTTAAAGAGGTCAACTTTGAGATGTAAGAACATTAATCTCATCTATGCTAGGAACAGGTAAAGTAGAAATCTGATCCAACCACAACCAATATTCGTGATTACCAGTACGACCTTGAATTGGCGAGGGAGACAAGCCGCGAAAATGCCAACCTAGATCGATCGAAGCTTGCAATACCCGATCGATCGACTCCGCTCTCACATGAGCATCTCTAATAATGCCATTTTTGCCTACTTGGTGTTTACCTGCCTCAAATTGGGGCTTGACTAGGAGCAAGACTTCACGAGGAGATCGAAGCAGTGACCAAAGCGCAGGCAGAATTTTGGTCAGCGAAATAAACGATAAATCCAGTACCGCCAGATCGGGCATGATATCTTCTGGTTGGTAAAGTTCTTCTGGTTTGAGATAGCGCAGATTTGTTCTTTCTTTCAAGACTAATCTCGGATCGATCCGAATTTCCCATGCCACTTGTCCATAGCCGACATCAATCCCATAGACGCGGGTTGCGCCATTTTTGAATAAGCAATCGGTAAATCCACCCGTAGAAATCCCGCCATCAAAACAAATTCGATCGATCACCTGCACCCCAAATGTCTGCAACGCTCCCGCCAATTTCTCACCACCCCGCGAAACATATGGCGATTGCTGTTTGACTAAGACCTCGGCGGTTTCGATGACTTCAGTGCCTGGTTTATCGATTACAGTTCGATCGACCTGTACCCAACCAGCCCGAATTGCTCTCTGCGCCTGCTCTCTCGATGGCACTAAACCCAAATCAACCAGAAGGAGGTCTAAACGCTTTTTCAAACTCAGTTTCCTTGATAAAAATTAGAAACAATTAACAATCGCCCTCTTAACCAAAATGTCGTAATTCTGTCCATTCCAATGATAGGGCAACCGCACACGTTTCTTAACAAATGACAAATTCTCAGCAAGATATACAAAATCTGGTTTGATGTTAGCTTCTGAGATGAAATATTGAGCAGCATCGGGCAATTTTAGTTGCTGGGCATAAATTTCCTGAAGAACTTGTCGCTCAAAATTAGAATTTGGATCGGTTCGATCGAGTAAATTTTGATATTGTTCGTCCCTGCTCATATCAGGAAGATGGAGAGTAATCTGGCTTGTTGTTAGCTTTTCTAATTAATTCTCTTTTCAGCCTTTAAATAAATTGAGCAAATATCGTCCGTAGGTTGCCAATAGAGTTAGCAAAGTACGGCGTGGTTCTTGAAGGAAAATGCGCCAATCGGAAGCGATCGACCGATTGATAAAGTCTAAACCCACTTTGGGTGGCAAACCCAAGCGAAAGGCACGGCGAGCTAGGTAACGGAGATGGATCGCTCTTGCCAATCCATAATGGCGTTTGACGAGATCGGGTGCATATTTTCTTGCCTTATCAATCAGCAAATCCCAGCCAGATTCCATGCGATGGAGAGATGCCGATAGCCCTGACGGACTGGCGCGGTAGTAGATTAATACTCGATCGATTCCTTGTATTTGCCAATTCGTCCCGTCTAGATTTTGGTGACAGATCACCCGAAATAGCCATTCTAAATCCTCAGAATAACTCATGTCTTCGGCAAAACCTCCCACCTGTGCGAACACGTCCGCCCGTACACAAGGATTGGACATTGTAGTAGTGGGATTTTCGTAGAGAAAGTCTTTGGGCTGAAGATCGATGAGGCGCGATGTGGAAATTTGCCCTGTGGGTTTGCCATCAAAGCTCATAAATTCAACTCGGCTAAAACTGACGGCTAAGTTGGAATTGGCGGTAAAATGTGCGATGTGGGCAGCTAGTTTTTCGGGCAACCAGATATCATCGGCATCGAGAAAAGCAATATATTTACCTTTGGCAATTTTTACGCCATGATTGCGGGTTGCAGATACGCCTTGATTCGTTTGAGAAAGAACTTGAATGCGGCGATCTCGCAGTGCATAATTCTTGGCAATCTCTAAGGTTCGATCGGTAGAGCCATCATCGAGAATCAATAGCTCAAAATCAATAAAAGTTTGAGCTAGAACTGATTCAATGGTTTGAGAGATGAAGTTTGCTGCATTGTAAGCAGGCATGACTATGGAAATTATCGGAGAAATCATCGGATTGCTCATGGTTGAACCTCCACTGGGTTAAGCATCACTTTTTCGATATTGCGCGTTACCCACAAGAGAGCTATTAGGCTTTAGTTTTGCCAAACGATCTTCGTATACCGACCACCAAGTATCCCATTCAGATTTGATTTTTATAGTGACTTCCTCTAGGGACTGTACCTGTGGTTTGAGAGGTGCTTTCTTTCTAAATTCATACCAAGACTTGGGTGACCAGAGGGAATCTGAGATCAACTGAAATGGTAAGCTCAGAACAATAGCAACCAGACTTCTGTAAAATGAACGACGTTGGAGAATAATCTTAGGATCTAGCTGGGCAGATTGGAGCAGACAGGTAAAGGCACGCCCCTGTTTTCCACCTTGTCGGGCACCTTGGGCTAAATAGTAATAAAATTCAGCTTTAGACCACTGATAAATAATATTGGGGATTTCGGGGTGATTGGCTTTAATCGTGGTTACGGTTAAATTGTAAGACTTTTGCATCACCGTACCTAAGCTAGACATACTACCAAAAGACTGACGGTAGCCTACTAAAATCTCTGGGACAACTCGAAATTCGTATAATTCTGCCATTCTGAG
>JARCMB010000245.1 GCA_030248825.1 Pseudanabaenaceae cyanobacterium MP8IB2.15
CGATCAGAGCTTACTTTTGATCATGAGAGCACCTCGATCTTTTACCCGCGAAGATGTCGTGGAATTTCACTGTCATGGTGGCGCGATCGCAGTTCAGCAGGTTTTACATCTCTGTTTAGAGCAAGGCGCGAGATTGGCTCAGCCTGGAGAATTTAGCCTCAGAGCCTTTCTGAATGGCAGAATTGACCTCACCCAAGCTGAAAGTATTAATGATTTAGTCGGAGCAAAATCACCGCAAGCAGCTCAAACTGCAATCGCCTCTTTGCAAGGGAAACTCGCTCATCCCATTCGTCAGTTACGTGGTGAATGCGTCGATATTTTGGCGGAGATCGAAGCTAGGATAGATTTTGAAGATGACTTACCACCATTAGATCGAAATTGGGTAAAAAGTGAGTTAACAAGAATCACCTCGGCAGCACAATCCATCCTCACTACAGCCGATCGAGGCGAATTATTACGTGCTGGGCTAAAAGTGGCGATTGTTGGTAGACCGAATGTCGGTAAGTCCAGTCTGCTCAATGCTTGGAGTCGCAGCGATCGAGCTATTGTCACCGATCTACCTGGCACAACTCGCGATGTCATCGATTCACTTTTAGTTGTGGGTGGTATTCCGATTCAAGTATTGGATACCGCAGGGATTCGAGAAACAGAAGATGTCGTGGAAAAGATTGGAGTCGATCGATCGAGAAAAGCGGCTGAATCTGCTGACCTAATCCTGCTCGTACTTGATGCCCAAACTGGTTGGCTAGAGGCTGATACAGCAATATTTGAGACAATCTCCGATCGAATGGTGATTTTAGTAATCAACAAAATCGATCTGGTAAATCAAGCGTCAGTATATGGGATACCAGAGCAGTTCCATTTCGCTCAAACGATCGAGACGGCGGCTTCGATCGGTCAAGGGATTGAGGATCTAGAAGCAGCGATCCTTAAATGTGTGCATCAAGATCGACTGACAGCATCAAATCTCGACATTGCAATTAACCAAAGACAGAAAGCTTGTTTGCTCAATGCGGTGCAATCGCTCGAAAAAGTTCAGGTGGCGATCTCAGACCGACTCCCACTCGACTTTTGGACGATCGATCTGCGTAGCACGATCCGCGCTCTCGGCGAGATTACAGGCGAAGAAATCACCGAATCAATCCTCGACAATATCTTCAGTCGTTTCTGCATTGGTAAGTAATCGGTAAATAATCGATCGATAATTTCAAAAAATGCTATAAAGTTGAAGCCATCTGCTTTTCTTGATATGTCTACGCTTGTCAATCATCGCTATCAAATTGAAAAAACCTTGGGCGCAGGTGGGTTTGGCGAGACTTTTCTGGTAATTGATACCCAGATGCCATCACAACGGCGTTGCGTGCTGAAACAGTTGCGCCCCATGACCGACAATCCGCAAATTTACCAGATCGTGCAGGCGCGATTTCAACGGGAAGCGGCGATTTTAGAAACGCTCGGTCGAGGCAATGACCAAATCCCAGAACTATTCGCTTACTTTACCGAAAATGGATTGTTCTACTTAGTGCAGGAATTAATCGAAGGACAGACACTGACTGACAAAATCGCAACTGAAGGCGCAAAGGATGAAAATTTTGCGCGGCAAATCCTACTCAATGCCCTACCAGTACTTGATTTTGTGCATAGTAAAGGGATCATCCATCGCGACATCAAACCCGATAATATTATTCTGCGGATTACCGATGCCAAGCCTGTGCTGATTGACTTTGGCGCGGTTAAAGAAATGGTCGGGACGATGCTCAATTCTCAGGGCAATGTCACAAGTTCGATCGTGATTGGCACACTAGGTTTTATGTCTAATGAGCAAGCCGCAGGTAGACCAATTTTTTCTAGTGATTTGTATAGTCTGGGTCTGACCGCGATCTTTGCGCTTACGGGTAAAGTGCCCCAAGCCCTCGATACTGATTTGAGCACGGGAGAAATTCTCTGGCAAAGGGATATCCCAGATCTGACTCCAGAATTTGCGGCGGTATTGGATCGATCGATTCAACCTTATCCACGCGATCGATATGCCACGGCATCGGAAATGCTAAATGCACTCCAAGCCACAGGCAAATCTAGCCCCACAGGTAAATCTACAGGACTGAAACCCACAATCATTTTGGCGCAACAACCCGTTTCTGTTCAGACCTCTCAGACCCAAGCTCAAGCTCCAAGGCAGGTTCCAGATCAAGAGCAACCAACCGCAGTCGTATCACCAAAGGCGACATCAATCCCAACTTATCCATCCGATCGAAACCCAGTTCTAATCGGTAGTGCGATCGTCGGGGGATTAGTCAGTACTGCTGTGTTTGCTGGCTTCTATCTCATGCAACCCCGCAATCCCAGCCCAGAGAAACAATCGATCGAGACATCCTCACCCACGCCAACCACTCCATTAGAAACTCCGACACCCACCGCAACAATAGAACCACCCAAAATCAAACCTCTACCTCCAATCGCAAATCAACCTGAGCGGATCGTTTTTAGCCCAGGAGCAACTGGTGAGACAATCCAAGGCAGCATCCAGTCTAATCTGCCCAGACGCTACATCATTAGCGCAGAGGAAGGACAACAGTTTATACTCAATGTGATCGCTGGCGATGTGAAGGTAAAAATTCTCGCCCCTGCCAAAGAGACTCTGACTGAAGCAGTGAGTTATTGGGAGAACGCCTTACCAGAAACAGGTGACTATTCGATCGAAGTGCTCGGAAATGCCAATACAAGTTACCAGATCTCGATCGAGATCACAGGCTATCCTTGGCTGGAAGATCGCCGTGTCACTGATGCCGAACTCAAGGGCAAAAGTCCTTTCCAATTAGATGTCATGCGGAATGAGATCTATGCGCGTCACGGACGGATTTTCGACGATCGGGAGCTACAGTCATACTTTGGCAATCAATCTTGGTATGAACCTAAATATAAAGCTGATAATTTTCCTGACGATCTAATTTCTCCAATCGAAAAGCAAAACGCTGCCTATATTCTGCAATATCAAAACCGTAACGGCTTAAAGTAGCAGCCTTAATCCAATTTCTGTTTAATCGCAGTCGCGGAAGCGGGAAAGAAAGATTGGAATCCTAACTGTCGATCGACAATTGGTTCAGGCCCATAAGCCCAAAGACTGCTGTAGTAAAAGAAAGATATGCCCAAGTTTCGCTCTTGAGCAGCTTGGACTTGCGGCTGAATCTGGCGCATTGGGACTGGACTACTTCGCAATCCTGTGAGAATGGCGACTCCAGTGGGAATCTTTTTCTTCGCTTCTTGCAGCTCTGGTCGATCGCATTGGGCAATAAAGCTCTTTAGATCGGGACGATAAACCTGCACAATTAGCTCATCCACAATATTCTGCCGAATCCAAGTCAGCCAATCTTGGAGGTGAAGTTTGTAGGCAAAGTCATAGTAGTTGGGCGAGATCGAAAAAATCGCCTTGGGATTTTTAGCTTTTACAGCTTTGTTCAGCTTCACCATAAATGCTGTGATTTTATTTGCCCGCCAACGAACCCAAGCAGGATTATTCGGGTCACGCGGCGGTTCTTTTTTGGTTTCTTTTTTGTACATTGCCACGGTAAAGCTGTCATAGCCAAACTCATTCGGCAAACTCATGTGATCGTCAAACTGAATGCCATCACCGTCATATTGAGTCACCGCTTCCAATACTAGATCGGTAATAAACTGCTGCACATCAGGACGGAATGGATTGAGCCACATCACCTCGCCACCTTCACTGACTGAGCTTTGGCTGCCATCTCGCTTTTGAGTAAACCAATTAGGACGATTTACGGCTAGTTCTGAAGTTGGCGGTGCCATAAATCCAAACTCAAACCAAGGAATCGCTAATAATCCTTGGCTATGTGCTTGGGCGATCACATCAGCGAGAATATCGTGTCCGTCATTGCCCTTGTAAACAAATGGTTGGATACCTGTCTGCTTTGCTGTGGCACTGGGAAACATCACATAGCCAGAATTCCACACTACAGGATAGACGGTATTGAAGTTGAGCTGTCGGAGTTGCTTAAAAGCCTGTTGCACCCTAGCCCGATCTCTCGTCACGTCGAGGTCATTATTGGTCAACCACACGCCACGAATTTCCGAACGAGTTTGCTGCGCTTGGGCGGGGGAGAAACTATTTGCCAGCAACACGACAACCAGCGAAATCAAAGCTAGCAGAGGAAACAGCCCTCTGGCAAGAAGTCTGCGCGATAATCTATGCCAAGATTGCCCACAAAATTTATCAGACCAACAATTCAAATTAAACAAATTCATCAGTACTTTTTTTGCTTTATGTCAAAATTATAGATACAGAAACCCACGAATCACACTTTAATTTACTTTTAGCCAATGCACATGAACGTGTATAAGTTAAGAAATTTGTTGAATTTCTTAACTTAGAGGAATGGGATGATAACAGTAGCAAAAACAAATAAATCAAGTTCCCCACGTCTGTCCTTAGACTATTATCTCAATCAAAACTATGAGATCGCCTTCTATCCCGATCCTGATGGGGGCTATGTTGCTGAGATTAAAGACTTAAAAGGCTTTATTTCACAAGGCGAGACCATTGAAGAAGTAGCAACCAATATCAATGAAGCCCGCGAACTGTGGATAGAGACCGCTTAGGATCGTGGATTTATTAAGGTGCAATTCTTTAAAATAATTCGTATTTTAATCAAAGCATCTGAATCCGTAGAATTACAGGTAATTTGATCCACGATCCTTACGAACATGGCGACGAAATTCCTTTACCGATCTTGAATTCGGGTTTTTGAACCACATTGGGCGCAAAAGTTTACTTCTAATTGATTCGATCGACCACATGCGAGGCAAATGCAGTTAGTCATAGGTGGATATTTTAGATATTTCTTAAATTAGATTATGACACCATCCTGTCGATCGAATAAAACAGCGAAAATCTTAGAAAATATGGGCAGAGCGAGATGGATCTGGGATTGGGTTTGATTCCAGTGCTGGTTTTACTTTGCCAAATGGGGCGGTCAAGTCACCTGATGCGGCGTGGTTGAGACTGGAGCGTTGGCAGACTCTGTCAGATCGGGATAAAGCTGCTTTTGCGCCAATCTGTCCCGATTTTGTCGTGGAGCTAAAATCAGCTAGCGATCGACTGAAGGATGTCCAAGCAAAAATGCAAGAGTATATCGAAAATGGAACAGCCTTGGGTTGGTTGATCGATCGACAGAAACATCAGGTTCATATTTATCGTCCTGATGTCTCGATCGAGATTTTAGATCATCCGACTTCAGTAAGTGCAGATCCGATCATGCAGGGATTTACACTGGATTTGAGCAAGATTTGGTAGGGGTTAATCTA
>JARCMB010000246.1 GCA_030248825.1 Pseudanabaenaceae cyanobacterium MP8IB2.15
CAATATAGCCCCGCAAAAGCGGCGGCTGTGAAGAAGTTGGTTCAGTGGATTTTGACTAAAGGTCAAGCACTCAACGGTTCTTTGGAATACACCACTATTCCCAAAAGTGTCGCCCAAAGAGCGATCAAAGCTGTTAATGACGGTATCACAGCGAAATAACTACATTCGCTGAACCTAATTTGTAGACTTTTGTACGGTAGGGCATCTCTAAAACTGGATGTCCTACTTACCTTTTACACCCAGCTACCATTGTCTAGTCAGTAAGTGTCATAGTTATTAGTAAGTGATTTGAGCAGAGTATTTTATGGCTGGATCTTTGAGTGATAGTGACGATATTACCAGTACTACAGGCGATCGAATCTGGCTTGAGAATGGCTTCAATGGTTCGGTTTGGGTCGTTGCGATTGCCTCTTCTTTTGTGTTGGTCTGGATAACTATTGCCGTCCTCGCATACGCGCTTCCCGCAATTAAAGAATTTGGTTTTGGGTTTCTAATTGGTTCAGAGTGGGACCCCAGAGATGAAGCCCTTAAATTCGGGGCCTTGCCGTTTATCTACGGTACGCTGATCAGCTCTCTGCTGGCTATTTTGATCGCAGTGCCGTTGGGGATTGCTGTTGCGATTGTCACGAGTGAAAATTTCTTGCCAACTTGGGTTCGATCGCCAATTAGTGCCATGGTCGAACTGATTGCGGCAATTCCCAGTGTCATCATTGGGCTATGGGGCATTTTTGTGTTAGTCCCTACTTTGCTGCCATTACAGCAGTTTCTATTCAACAACTTTAAATTTATCCCACTGTTTAGTACCGAACCTTTAGGTTTCAGTATGTTTTCAGCGGGTGTCGTACTGGCAATTATGATTGTGCCCTTGATCGCTTCGATCAGTCGAGAAGTGCTATCTGCTGTGCCGCCTGAATTACGAAGTGCTTCGATGGCTCTGGGCGCGACACGGTGGGAAACGATCGCGAAAATATTGCTGCCTACAGCCGCATCGGGTATTTTAGGTTCGGTTGTTCTAGGCTTAGGGCGAGCCTTGGGAGAGACGATGGCAGTTACAATGGTGATCGGTAACTCTACTCAGATTGATGCTTCGTTACTCGCTCCAGGTTATACAATTCCTGCGGTTTTGGCAAACCAGTTTGGGGAAGCTCTAGATCAGCTTCACATTGGCGCATTACTGTATCTAGGATTAATTTTGTTTGCGATCACACTCGTCGTCAATATTTTTGCTGTCTTGCTAGTTGAGTTTTTCGGGCTAAAGCGACTTAAGTAGAGTTTTTTGCTCATAGTCGATCGCATCTTCTGATTCTTGTCAAATAATTGAGTAACAAATGACCGCACAAACTAGTCTTTCTAACTTGCAAGTAGGGGATGAACTCCACCAACCTCTCACCGTAGGGCGAAATCTATTCAGTCAAGTGATGACTGTTCTAGCCTTTGCGCTGACAGCGTTAGCTCTTTTGCCCTTGTTCTCAGTTTTACTTGAAATTCTGAACCAAGGGATTGGACAGCTAAGCTGGGATGTTTTGGTAAATTTACCCGCACCAGTCGGAGTAACCGATCGACCTGATGGTTTTGCAAATGCAATTATCGGCACATTAATCATGGTCGGTCTTGCCAGTGCTGTCAGCATCCCTTTTGGAATTCTTACGGGCATCTTTCTATCAGAGTTTGCGACATCAACCAAATTCACCCGTGTCGTCCACTTCATGCTGGTAATTCTGAGCAGTGTTCCTTCAATTATTGTCGGGATTTTTGCTTATGGCGTTGTAGTTCTAGCGACTAAAGGGGCTTCGGCATTCGCTGGTGGATTTGCCCTTGCGGTGATTATGTTGCCAACTGTGGCTCTCACAACGGAAGAAGCCCTCAAGCTTGTACCAAATTCCTATCGCCTTGCTTCTGCGTCTTTGGGTGGAGGAAGATTTCAGACCACTTTCCGTGTTATTTTGACCTCAGCCGTACCCGCTATCACCACAGGAGTTTTGCTGGCTGTGGCTCGTGCTGCGGGGGAAACAGCACCGCTAATATTTACAGCCCGATCCAGTCAGTTCTGGATTCAGGGGCTGTTTGAGCCAACTCCCTCAATGTCCGTACTAATTTACAACTATGCTGGCTCACCATTCTCAGAGCAAAATAAACTTGCTTGGACAGCAGCCGCAGTTCTACTTGGGATTGTCTTATTCAGTAGCATTTTGTCTCGCTTAATCACTCGTAAACGTAGCACACGATAGTTTATGTCACCGATCAATAATAGTTCCACCAATTCTAATAATCATCTTTCATCTGATTCTGATTCAGGAAATCCAGCTTTGAGAGTACGGGATTTGAGCTTCTGCTACGGTACTAAAAAAGTGCTGGAAGGAGTTTCAATGGACATTTTGCAAGGTCATGTTACAGCTTTCATTGGGCCTTCTGGCTGCGGTAAATCGACATTCCTCAAATCTCTTAACCGTATTGGTGAACTAGAAGGACCAGTGAAGGTGGAGGGTAAGGTTGAATTTTTTGGACAAGACATTTACGATCGACGGGTCAATATCAATCGTTTACGTCGCCAGATCAGTATGGTGTTCCAAAGACCAAACCCATTTCCTAGCAGCATCTACGATAACATTGCTTATGGCGTGAGAATCTTTGGCGGTAAGTCTAAAGCTGAGTTGGATGATATTGTCGAAACTGCGCTCAAAGGTGCGGCGTTGTGGGATGAAGTTAAAGATAATCTCAAACGTTCTGCACTCGGTTTGTCTGGTGGTCAACAGCAAAGAATTTGCATCGCTCGCGCCTTGGCGACTAAACCCAAAATCTTGTTGATGGACGAACCATGCTCAGCCCTCGATCCAATTTCGACCATGAAGATCGAGGAGTTGATCCTGACACTGCGCGAACAACTGACGATCGTGATTGTGACGCACAACATGCAACAGGCATCTCGTGTATCTGATTACACGGCTTTCTTTAATACTGATGAAAGTCGTATTGGTCAAATGGTTGAGTTTAGTACGACCGAAAGCATCTTCCAAGCTGCTGCTAAAGCTAGTACCAGAGACTATGTTCAAGGTCGTTTTGGCTAGATGTTCGATCTAAAAAAATAGCTAAGGCGATTTCTGGTAAAAAAATTACCCATTTTGAAGCCCCTAAATCCCCAATTCTGGGGACTTTGATTTTCATACCCCCCAGAATTGGGGGCAGGGGGCTGAGTAGATTTTTTAAGGGAAATCTCCTAAAGCGATAAATCAATCAGCGACTCGATCGAATCGCTGCTATCGAGAAAATCGGATCTTATCGTTCAACTCAGCTGAATATTGCCTTAAGGGCTGAATTAAAATCCCCAAGATCTTATCCACTTCTTTGATTTGACACTCCCCGCCGTTAACGGACGGGGATTCTTGGTTCAACGAAACCACTTAGCCTAGATTCCTTGCAAAGCCTAGACCAGAGGTGGGGTTCTCCC
>JARCMB010000247.1 GCA_030248825.1 Pseudanabaenaceae cyanobacterium MP8IB2.15
GATCGAAGACCTCGCAGAATTGATCCACGACTTGAAAAATGCCAATCGCGAGGCAAGAATCAGCGTCAAGCTCGTTTCTGAAGTTGGCGTTGGCACGATCGCCGCAGGTGTCTCCAAAGCCCATGCCGATGTTGTGCTGATTTCAGGCTACGACGGCGGCACAGGTGCATCACCCCAGACCTCAATCAAACACGCAGGGTTACCGTGGGAACTCGGTCTTGCCGAAACCCATCAGACCCTAGTGTTAAACAATCTCCGCAGCCGCATTGTCGTGGAAGCCGATGGACAAATGAAAACAGGGCGGGATGTCGTGATCGCAGCTCTACTTGGAGCTGAAGAGTTTGGTTTTGCCACCGCGCCATTGGTGACTTTAGGTTGCATCATGATGCGGGTTTGCCATCTCAACACCTGTCCTGTTGGCGTTGCCACCCAAGATCCACAACTCCGCGCCAACTTCACAGGCGATCCAGCACACACGGTAAATTTCATGACATTCATCGCGATGGAAGTGCGCGAACTGATGGCACAACTCGGTTTCCGCACACTCGACGAGATGGTCGGTCGTACCGATGTGCTCGAAGCAAAACAAGCAGTTGAACACTGGAAAGCCAAGGGATTAGATTTCTCGAAGATGCTCTACCAGCCTGAAGTCGGTGAAGATGTCGGTCGCTATTGCCAGATCGCTCAAGATCATGGATTGGATAAATCGATGGATATGACCGTGTTGGTGGATTTGTGTCGGGATTCGATCGACACAGGTAAACCAATTAAAGCCACATTACCAATCAGAAATATCAACCGCGCAGTCGGCACAATCCTCGGCAACGAAATCACCAAACGCCACTGGGAAGGTTTACCCGAAGATACTGTGCATCTGCATTTCCAAGGCAGTGCGGGTCAGAGCTTCGGTGCATTTGTACCCGCAGGCGTAACCTTAGAACTCGAAGGCGATACCAATGACTATCTCGGCAAAGGTTTAAGCGGCGGCAAGATCGTGCTCTATCCATCCAAAGCCTCCACTTTCGCCGCATCCGAAAATGTGATCGCGGGGAACGTCGCACTCTACGGTGCGACCAAAGGTGAAGTCTACATTAGCGGTATTGCAGGCGAACGGTTTGGCGTGAGAAACTCTGGCGTGAATGTAGTTGTAGAAGGGATTGGCGACCACGGTTGCGAATACATGACAGGCGGGAAGGTCGTAGTTCTGGGTGAAACAGGACGCAACTTTGCCGCAGGGATGAGCGGTGGAGTTGCCTACATCCTCGACGAAAAAGGTGACTTTGCCACCCACTGCAACGCCTCGATGGTGGGACTGGAAACGCTCGAAGATCCTGAAGAGATTAAAGACCTCTATCAGATGATCCAGCAGCATGTTGACTACACGCAGAGTAAAAAGGGAGCGCAAGTTCTCGCCCAGTGGCAGTCGATCGTGCCAAAATTCGTTAAGGTGATGCCCAAAGATTACAAACGGGTATTGCAAGCGATCGAACAGGCGATCTCCGATGGACTAAGTGGTGATGATGCTCTCAATGCCGCCTTTGAAGCCAACGCCCGTGATGTCGCCCGCATCGGTGGAAGTTAATTAACACAAAACAAGGGGCTTGCGCCCCTTGTTAAAAACACATATTTATTTATAAAGTTAACTGAAGCTAACTTTATAGAGTTGAAACAATTCTCCTGGCCGAGTTGAGAGGATTTTGCCGCCCACTTCCTCGATCAGGTCATTAAACTCTTGTAACGGCGTTAGAAAAACTTCAACACCCAAATACATCTCTAAAATTGCCCAATTTTCGGCGATTTCAGATGCGGGGTCGATCACATCAAAAATAAATACACCATCAGGTTTGAGTACACGTTTAGCCTCTAGCAGCACCAGCCGCCAATAATCTAGCGGGAAATAGCAACTAAATCCTGTAGCGATCGATCGATCGAATATACCATCGTCATACTTGAGGTCATGTGCTGCTCCCAGCTTTACGCCCTTATATAGTTTGGAATTGAGCTGCGAACCGCGAGAATTTAGGGCATCGCGGGCGACGGAGCTAATTTCCTGACCATAGAAAAAAGCCGACCAATCGCGCCAAGGATAAATCAAAAAACTCACGCCGCAACCGATATCCAAACAGCGGTGATCTTTACGAAATCCTGCCAATTCCCAAAATGGTGAGGCGATTTTGGCACTGAGGCTATGGCTTACCCATTCTCGAAATAACGGCATCGACTCTGCTTCTTCAGGTAGATCGAATGGCTCGTGGTTATACTCTCGATCGAAGCGTTCTTTTAATGCTTCGATTTGAGTTGCCCAATTGTCGGATAGAAGTTCGCTCACTGTTTAATTGCCACAATATTTATATGTTCAACCAGCATACAATGTCCCTATCGATCGAATAGCTAGCAATGATGTATAGAGATATCACCCCTTATATTCAGAGATTTCACCGAATCGATCGCGGTATTTTTGTAATAACGCCTCTGCCTCTTGTCTTGCTAGTTCAGCTTGAGCCGCGATTAACCTCTCTCGTTCGGCGATCGTCTCGGCATTTTGTTTAGCGAATCGTTCTTGTTCCGCGATCGACTCCGCCCTTGAAGCCCGTTCTTGAGCTGTAGGATATCTGATACCATCGCGATCGTACCAATAGACCCACTCTCGATGCCAACTCTCACGCACACCACGTTCACAACCGATACCCAAACTAATCTCTGGCATCCAAACCATTTGTCCTCCTTCTTGTAAGAGAGCAACTGATGGCATAAGTTCATACTTCCCATCGATCGATTTATAGACTTCCAAAGACTGATGGTTTTTATAGATTTTCTTGCTAGTGGTGGAGTTGTAGACAACATAGTAAAGGATGCCTAAATCTTGATATTTTTTTAACTTGAGATCGTATTCGCCGTTATATTTTTTAGAAACTACTTCCAAAGCTAAAATCGGTAGTTCTTTTTCCTGCCATAAAATATAGCTCAAGCGCCCACCTTCGCCAGTATGTCTGGGTACGCCTAAAGCCAGAAAGCCATCTGGAACAATAAATTTAGATTTTGCAGGCTCTTCAATGTTGGGTTCGTAATAGATACCCATATCTACGCCCCAGAACCAATCGGTACGCTCTGCCCAGATCTCAGCCAGTAAATTCAGCAGAATATTCGGGATATGATTTTGGAGTTCGTTATCCACAGGAGTCTCATCGGAATCGGGTAGATCTTCCGCAGTTGGTAGGTGTCGGCGGTATTCTGAAGATACAGTAACCATGGCTTCCTGACTTGGTACGTTTGCTTTATTCTGTCACAGTTTTTATTTTTGGTTTAGATGAGAAGATCGAGGTTATTTGACTAGCAATCCTTTGGCTTCCAACTTATGCCACTCTGTGGACTGCTCGTAAGCATAGGCAACCTGTAAGAGCAGATCTTCGCGCAACACGTTACTAATGATTTGCAACCCAATCGGCATCCCCGTAGAGTCAAGACCGCAAGGAATACTGATGCCAGGTAGTCCTGCCAAGTTTACAGGGATCGTCATCAAGTCTGTGAGATACATACTGAGCGGATCTGCGGTTTTATCCCCCGCTTTAAATGCCGTAGTTGGCGCGGTCGGGCAGACTAGAACATCAACCTCAGCAAAGGCTCGATCGAAATCCTGTTTGATCAAGGTTCTGGCTTTCTGGGCTTTGATGTAATAGGCATCGTAATATCCTGCTGACAGCACATAAGTCCCGATCATGATGCGTCGCTTCACTTCAGCCCCAAATCCTGACTCGCGGGTTTGGGTGTACATACCCATGAGATTAGCGGCTTCCTCTCTCAGTCCATATTTCACGCCGTCGTAACGGGCGAGGTTGGCAGAAGCTTCCGATGGCGCAATGATGTAATAGGTGGGCAAACCATAGCGGAAACGAGGGCAGGAGATCTCTTGAATTTCGGCTCCCATTGCCGCTAAGTGGTCGATCGCGGCTTTAACTTTTGCTTCCACTTCAGCATCTAAGCCTTCGCCAAAGGTTTCCATAATCACGCCCACTTTTTTCCCTGCCAGCGATTGGGTTAAATCGGGGGTGAGCAGTTTGGCATAGTCGGGAATCGGCACATTCAAGCTAGTGGAATCTTTGGGATCGTAACCTGCGATCGAACTCAACAAAATCGCTGTATCTTCGACCGTGCGCCCAAATGGTCCAATCTGGTCGAGCGACGAGGCAAAAGCCACCAAGCCGAACCGCGAGACTAAACCATAGGTGGGCTTCATTCCCACCACGCCGCAAAACGAAGCGGGTAAGCGAATCGATCCACCTGTATCGGAACCAGTGGAGACGACACACTCCCCCCCCGCCACTTCCGCTGCCGAGCCACCCGATGATCCACCTGGCACACGACTCAAATCCCAAGGGTTTGCGGTGAGTTGAAATGCCGAGTTTTCGGTAGAAC
>JARCMB010000248.1 GCA_030248825.1 Pseudanabaenaceae cyanobacterium MP8IB2.15
AAACAATATCTAGACAACTGGCTACGAAGCTCGAAAGTCTCAAGAGTGATCTTGAGAAGCCCGCGCTGTACTCGTAGAGTCAGCGTCGGGAGAAGTCACCTAGAAATCTGATTAGAGTTTGCGAAAAAGTAGCCAGCGCAAAGACATTGGTGGTTGTCGATCGGTGGGAAATAGATCTCGCCCAGTTGCCCAGCTCGTAAACCATTTAGTCGGTGGCCATGCCTCGGCGGGTAGGTTATGGCGTTCGTATTCAAAAGCTGGTTCGTTAGAAACTAACTCCAGTGGCAGATTTTCGGTGACTGTAAAAAGTTCTTGAGGGGTGATGATAAATGACCAGGCAACTTGTGACAGTTGGCGGATTATGGTATCAGGCTCATAGCCTTGCACCGCAATAAAGCTGCTGACAAGTAATATTCCACCAGGCCTAAGCGATTCAGCCATCCGTGTGAGTAAAAGTCGGACTTGATCGAGGTTACGAAAATGGGAAATCACTTCGGCGGCGATCGACATTTGGTAATAGCTGGAGCGGATCGGAGTGTCGGCACTGAGCACATCGCCCAAGGTGACCTTAATTGGTAATCGATCTGACAAGGTGCGTAATTGATCGACAAATATTGGGGCTAGTTCTAGAGCATCAACAGGGTGTCCCAATTTCGCTAGGGGTAACGTATTACGTCCAGGGCCTGAACCGATGTCTAAAATTGGAGCAGTGCGATCGCTCAGTTCGGCGGCGATCGACATCACCTTAGCATCGGGATAGCTGCCAAACAGTGGGCCTGATCGATTCTGCACCCAGCCTTCATATTTCGCCTCGGTTGTGGGAACGATCGCTCTGACTTGAATCTTGAGTCCACTAGTCAGTCCTTGCATGGGATTGGGGGGATCGTAGCGAAATACGAGGCGTGAGTATGGTGATGCGGCGAATCCTTCTTGCAGTCGTTGTGTGATGATCTCGTGCAGGGAGTTTGATTCTTGAGGCGTGAAATCCTGCCCTAGGGCAACTAATAAAGCATCAATCTGTTTGATGTATCGATCGCCTAGACTCGGTATGCAGGGCAAAACCAACTCACCTCTAGCCCCAGTCAGGCTCTTAACTTTGTAAACCGCAAGTCGCTCTAGGCTGGCGGGATCGGTAATAATTTCGGGGATATCTTGAACCACAGAAGAATAAGTTGGGTAAGGATTTTTACTTGAAGTTCTAGCGATTTTGGCTACACAGTTCGGCGATCATGCGATTAGCTTGAGAGCCGTAACTGCCACCAAATAAATTGTAATGATTGAGAATATGGTAAAGATTGTAAAGGGTTTTGCGCTGCCTGTAGCCAGAATCAAGCGGAAATGCTCGATTGTAAGCGGCATAAAACTCAGAAGGGAAGCCACCAAATAGCTCTGTCATGGCAATATCGACCTCTCGATCACCAAAGTACAAAGCTGGATCGTAAATGATCGGCTCACCTTGAATGGAAAATCCTGCATTGCCACTCCACAGATCGCCATGTACCATTGATGGCTGGGGCTGATAGTCTCGAAAAAAAGATGGGATTACGGCAAAAAACTGTTCGATCGAAGTACTAGAACGAAATCCCCGACGTTGTGCCAATTGCAACTGATAGCCCAAACGGTGCTGCATGAAAAACTCGACCCAATTCTCTGACCAAGGATTAATTTGAGGTGTGGAGCCAATTGTGTTTTGTTGCTGCCAGCCAAATTTGGGACTGCTGATGCGGTGTAACTCGGCGAGTTGTTCACCCATGCGGCTCCAGTTTTGCTTGCCCCCTAATTCGATCAACTCGATCACGATGTAGGAGTCGCCAGATTCACAAACACCAAAACACAAAGGCTGCGGTACTCGAATTGTCTGAGTTACGTGCATTTGCGACAATGCGATCGACTCTGCTTCAAACATTGCCACTTTCTCTGCGACATTTGTTTTAACAAAGAAACTGCGTTTGCGATCTGCCACAAGATAAGCCTGATTGATGCTGCCTCCAGAAATCGAGGTACGTCGATCGATCTCAAATTTGGTTTCTGTGACTTCGGATATTCGATCGGAGATTTCTTGCCACATTGCTAATCCAGAGTAAGTCACTATCAAGGGTCGGAAGAATACTATTAGGTGAATACTAGATGGCTAAACCCCTTTGTGAGTCAATATTCATTTTGATTTTAAATCATTAGCTCAATCTCGCTCTTTTGGTAGACAGATACTTTTGCAAATTTACTTAAAATTTAATCATTAAAGCGATCGATCGATTAAATAAAATTAGAGAGGAGAAGCATTATGAAATTTAGCCCTAAAAAAAGTATCACTCTATCTTTCTGTCTTGCCTTTTTTGGTGCGACCTTTAATGTCCCTATCAGAGCTGAAGTATTTGATACCAGTACAAAGATTGTAGAGTCAAATTCTGAAGTCAATTTCTCAGGACAAATTCCAGAAATAAACTCAGAATCACCAAGCAAAATATTTGATGAATCTTTAGTTCCAAATCAATCACAGTCCCTCCAAGCTCAGTTAGTATATCCAGAAAATCCTGTGAATACTATCGATCGAATTGATGATTGGTCATCTGTAATCCCGATAGAGACACCTCTCAGTGAACCTGATGAGCCTAGCACAACGGCAAAACCCGAATCGAATAAGGCTGGTCAACTAGCACAATCAGCTCCAGCACAGGGTGATGAACTAGTAGCATTTAGACGTACTCGCGGTGGATATAGCTACGTCGGAATCGCTGGGAACTTTGGGATTACAGGTGATAGCGACTTGGGTGGCAGAAGTTTGGCGATCATCAGCAAAATCGGACTCAGTGAGTCATTCTCGGTAAGACCCAGTGTTTTATTTCTCAGTAACTTCGCGACGTTCTTGATTCCAATTACCTACGATTTTGCTCCACGCACAGTGTTTGGTCCCGATTTTGCTCTGGCTCCTTATCTAGGCGGTGGCATTGCGATTAAAACTGGCTCTGACAATACGTTCGGCCCTTTAATTACGGCTGGTGTCGATCTACCAATTTCTCGTACTTTCACCGTGACTGCGGCAGCAAACCTCTCATTCTTGCGCCGAACTGACTTTGGCATACTTGTGGGAATCGCTTATAACTTCTAAGCATCGATAACGCAACATCCAGTATCGTTTCAGACTACAGAAAATCAGTTATTTATTATTAATCTAGGAGAAATATGAGCGATTTAATTGTGATTGGGTTTAAAGATGAGACAAAGGCAGATGAAGTGCTTCTTGATTTGATCAAACTCGAACGCGAGTATCTCATTAGTCTTGAAGATGCGGCGATCGTGATCAGAAACAAAGATGGCAAAGTTAAAGTGAAGCAAACCCAAGAATTAGTTTCTTCTGGGGCATTGAGTGGAGGTTTTTGGGGACTGCTCTTCGGTTTTATCTTCTTCAATCCATTACTTGGTTGGGCGGTTGGGGCTGCGGCTGGCGCTCTTTCAGGAGCTGTGACCGACATTGGCATTGACGATAACTTCATTCGAGAAGTTGGAAGCACAATTGAACCAAGTACATCTGCTATCTTTTTTCTGATCAGAAAATCCACCCCCGATAAGGTTTTAGAAGACCTGAGCAAATTTGAGGGCAAAGTTCTAAGAACTTCATTGTCGAAAGAGGATGAAGCAAAACTACAAGCAGCGTTAACGAAAGCATAACTTTTCTGCTCAGCCTCATACTTTCCCGATCATAAGAATAGGTTTATTGATTGTCATGTTACTTACTGAAATGAATCTTGCCGATCTGATCCTACTTGAGCGATTTCGGATCGATCGACTGCGTAACTTTTTTGCGGAAAGTTTATTAAAGTGCATTATTTACGTCGATCATCACAATCTCTTGACTATTCACTGTCCAGATCCTCAGATTGTTGATACTTTGCTAATCGAAATCGAAGATTTGTGCGATCACGCTTGGCTAATTTTGGGGGTTGAAGCGATCTCCCTGTTCCTTGCCAAAGAAGAAATTTTCCGCGTCGGACATTGTAGATTCGATCGAATTTACTAGGGCTGTGGCACTGAGTTCGATAAACATTTACCAAGGAGTCAATTTCATGATCGAAAATCTAGTTGAGGCTGAATATACAGTTCATGATTTGATCCGTGGGCGTTGGAGTCCTCGCGCCTTCTCAAATCGTACCGTTGAAAGAGATAAGTTGTTGGTTTTATTAGAAGCCTCACGTTGGGCAGCCTCTTCTTACAATGAGCAACCGTGGAGTTTTATAATTGCCTCCAAAGACGAACCCGCAGAATATGCCAGTCTACTCAGTTGCCTGATTGAGTTCAATCAATCATGGGCACAGAATGCCCCTGTGCTGATGTTGTCAGTTGCCAAACTCCACTTTGACGAAGACGGAAGAGAAAATCGCCATGCTTTCCACGATGTCGGAGCAGCATCTGGTAATCTAATAAATCAGGCAATCTCGCTAGATTTGTTTGCCCACCAAATGGCAGGGTTTGATGTTGAGAAAGCTCGATCGATCTTTGGTATTCCAAAGGGCTGGGAACCAGTGGCAATGATCGCGATCGGGTATTTGGGCGATCCGCAGACTTTACCCAAATCGTTACGAGCAAAAGAATTGGAACCCAGAACCCGCAAACCACTAACTGACTTTGTGTTCATGGGTAAATGGAATCATCCATCAGACTTGGTAACGGACTGAAAAAATTTCGATCCGATCTAGAGTTTCTGAACTGATGATCGGGTAATGAGAACAAGCTGGCAAAATGAGAATCGCTGAACCTTTTGAGGCTTAAACTTGAGCTTCAATGCCAGCAGCACGAAGCTGGGCGATCAAAATTTCATTGCTTTGACGCTCTTGGTCTGCCCGTTGGCTTTCTTGCTCAGCCCGTTGGCTTTCTTGCTCAGCCCGTTGGCTTTCTTGCTCAGCCCGTTG
>JARCMB010000249.1 GCA_030248825.1 Pseudanabaenaceae cyanobacterium MP8IB2.15
ATCTACAAGAATGCGCCATTTCAGACTTCAGGAAATTTAGCATCTGATGGTTGAAACCAACTAAAATCGTCGCCTAAACCTAGAATGAAATAACCCTGGATACAAGGTAATGTAGATGAAGATAATAATGCCGCTGGGACAGCTTACTTTGTTGAAATAAGGGAACAGATCTCACATGAACTAGAAAAGGCTGAATTTACTATTTGGATAGCAGTAGCGTGGTTTACTGATCCAGTCTTATTCAGTTGTCTGATCGCCAAAAAAACTCAAGGATTAAATATTCAGATAATTATAAATGATGATGATACTAATAATTCATCTGATTTAGACTATAGTCAATTTGAAACTTATAAGTTGCCTCATTCAGGACCTCGCTCAATAAACATGATGCACCATAAGTTTTGCATCATAGATTTCAAAACTGTGATTCATGGCTCTTATAACTGGACTAAAACTGCAAGATATAATGATGAGACTATAGAGATATCACCTGGACACGGTAAGGCAGAAGAATTCTCACGAGAATTTATGAAATTGAAATTACAAGGAGGTAATCTGAAGTGATTACCCCGTTTGATTCAGATGTTTAGATCATTAACCTGCTTGTTGGATGAATGGGACTAGCATTGCGCCCAAGCTTGCTAAACCTGCAATGATCATCAGACCTGCGGGCATGAATTTGCGGGTTTTGACCAGACGGACGATGAAGACAAGAATCAGAGCCGCCGCGATCGAAATGCCTAAAAACTGACCCCACGCTTGACCTGAAAGCTGAGCTACGCCAGCCGCAATTAGCAATGCCCCACTAACGCTGCCCGAAATGATCGAGACTTTGCTCTGGGTTTTGACGTAACCCATGATCCCACCACCGATCGAAAGAATGCCGTAGGCGATCGCCGCAATAATACCAATATTCATAGCTACCCTAATTTATTCGCTTAATTTTTACGCTTGCACCATGCTACCGAACTGTTTCACCAGATAGTACCTTTGTCGGTAGATTTAGCAACAGAAATTTACATGAGATAACCTGCGGTGTCGATCGCCCAAGCAACCAAGCGACTGAGATAAGAAGCGGGATCTTGCGTTACCCAACCATCTGATGAAGAGCGCATGATCTCAAAATGCAGATGTGGGCCTGTAGAGCGACCAGTCGATCCAACTATACCGATTTGCTGACCTTTCACAACTCGTTGTCCAGCATTCACATCAATCCGCTCGAGGTGAGCATAGCGTGTACCAAACGAGTCATGAGCGAGTTCAATTAAATTGCCATAACCACCCGACCAACCTGCAAACTCGACCTTACCTGCTTTAGTCGCCAGTACAGGTGTGCCCATCGGTGCGCCGAGGTCAATGCCACTGTGAAATGACCATTCCTGAGTGACAGGATTAACACGCCAACCGTAGTTAGAAGTTACTGGCACAGCATAGGGCAACGGATAGCCACCAGATTGGAGAATAATTGTTTCTCGATTGGCAAAAGGTAAGATCTTGGCAATGATCGGATTGGGCTTCCAGACTCCACCTGGAACAAATACAACTTTGGGGCGATTTTGGCAGGCGTTGCGCTCGAATAATACATCGGCACGGACATTGTATTTTGTCGCGATCGCTCTATAAGTATCCTCATTACTGAGTTGGTATGAAACGCCGTTGAATGGTGGGATTGAGAGATTTTGCCCAACCTCAACGATCCCATCCCGCGCATTGGAATTTAGACCCATGATCGTGGCAGGGGTGAGTTTATACTGCTTGGCAATACTTTCTAACGTTTCACCCTGTTTGACCTTATGTTTTTTGAGTGCATCCAGTGGAGCTACGCCGCACAGTGGAGGATCGGCTTCTGGTTTTACTTGTGATGATGAAACTAGTGGTGAGCTTTCTGGCTTGATCTCTAGTTTTTGATTAGTTTTGATTTCAGGCTTTGGCGATGAATCTTGACTTCTAACTTCTAACGCGATCACAGTTGTAGATATCAAAACAGCTATACTAGCCGCAGTTTTAATCCCTAATTTGCTTGATTTGTTGGTCACGCTTAACCTTTGCTTTACGTTTTAATTTGCTGCCGTCATTTTAATCGCTTCGGTTGTCGATCGAAGTTAAAATATGGCAAACATTTTGTCATGTTAGGGCATTGGGGCTTTACATTCCCTCACCCGATCGCATAAAACATAATTGGCTGCCGCTATAATCTTTTTGGCATGTTGAGAGCTAAGAAGTACTGAGAATCATAAATGTGCAAACTACATTAATCTTTTGTCTTGCTTTCATCACGGGATCGATCGCTAGTATATTTTCCAGTTGGACAGGCTCGATCTGGGCAGGTGGCGCAATTATATTGGGGCTGGGCTTTTCGATCGCCTTAGTCATGCCCCTGCTATGGCAGCAAGGCCCCAAACGCTGGGTGTGGCTATTGGCAGCCTTAATCGCCTGTATCGCCAGCTTTTACCTCCAGTTCCGCACGCCATCGCCCAAACCTGATGACATATCGAAGTTTGCCCCTGCGGTGGGAGCAACAGTTCAGGGCACAGTGATCGAATCTCCCACTACAACTCGGAGCGATCGAGCTAAATTCACACTTGCGGTCACATCAGTCAAATTAGAAACAGATAAATCCGCCGCAACCAAGCCCCAACAAGCTTCTGGTAAACTCTACACCACAGTTTCTCTAGTCCAGTCAACAGGTTTGCGTCCTGGACAAGCTGTCGAAATTACAGGCACACTCTATAAACCAAATGCGGCGAATAATCCAGGTGAGTTTGATTTTCAGCTCTTTTTAGCAAGGCAGGGAGTTTTTGCAGGATTTAGCGGTCGCAAGTTGGCTTTGCAAGGCGATCCACCTGGATTGGGTGAGTGGTGGATCAGAAGTCGGATGGTACGCGCTCATGTTTTGGGTGCAGGAATGCCAGAAGGAGCCTTGCTGAGTTCGTTGGTGCTGGGCAATCGGGCGGTGGATTTACCTGTCGATCTCAAAGACCGCTTTATTGCTGTGGGTTTAGCGGCGGCTCTGGCAGCATCGGGGTATCAGGTATCGCTAATCTTGGGAGTGGTGTTATATCTCAGCCGCACCTGTACCCCAACACAACAGTTTCTCAGGGGGGTGATTTGTTTACTGGGATTTTTGGCACTCACAGGTGTTAGTCCATCAGTGTTACGAGCGGTGGTGATGGGACTAGGTGGACTGGTGGGGCTGGTCACAGGCAGACGCGGTCGCCCTATTGCGAGTTTGACCCTAGCAGCAGTAACTTTGTTGCTGATAAATCCTTTGTGGATTTGGGATTTAGGCTTTCAGTTTAGCTTTTTAGCGACGCTAGGATTGATCGTTACGGTTGAGCCTTTGACCAAAAAAATGCCGTGGTTGCCGCCACTGATCGCTACAGTTCTAGCAATATCGATCGCTGCCTATATTTGGACATTACCACTCCAGTTGTTTGTATTTGGCAAGGTCAGTATCTATAGCATTCTCGCAAATGTGATCGCGACCCCATTGATAACTTTAGCCACAGTAGGCGGCATCTTGAGCGGGTTTTTAGGTGTGATTTGGGACTATTTAGGCGCAGTTGTGAGTTGGCTAATGCTGACCCCATTAGCGTTGATAATTTCGATCGCTAACTGGATCTACACCCTCCCAGGTGCAACGAGTAGCGCGGGGACGATCTCGATTTGGCAGATGATTGCGGCTTATTCGATCGGGATTTTAGTTTGGCTCCAACCTTGGTGGCGTAAACGCTGGCTTCCTGCCGCCGTGATTGCCCTGATCGTGGTTTTTGTGCCATCTGGAATC
>JARCMB010000250.1 GCA_030248825.1 Pseudanabaenaceae cyanobacterium MP8IB2.15
AGAGTTTAGTTTGCCTGCCGCCGCACAACTTCCCCGTTATACGCCCACTCAGCAAATTTCAAACTTTTGGAGATCTTGAAATGAAAATCAGTATTGAAACTGTCGTCAAGTCTGATCTAGATCCTGTCTGGTTTGCATGGACTAACCCAGAAGACATCAAACAGTGGAATGCGGCATCCGAAGATTGGCATACTACTGAGAGTACAGTTGACTTGCGAGAGGGTGGAACCTTTTTCTCAAGAATGGAAGCAACAGACGGGAGCATGGGCTTTGACTTTGGCGGAACGTTCTCAAAAGTGATTGAAAATCAGCTAATCGAGTATTCTATGGGGGATGGACGATCAGTCGTAGTTGAGTTTTCACTCGTCGAAAATGGTGTAAAAGTAGAAGAAAAATTTGAAGCTGAGTCTCAAAACGAAGCAGAACAACAGCGCCAAGGCTGGCAAAGTATCTTAAATAGTTTTGCGCAGCATGTTGAGTCCAAGAAAATTGGTCAATAGTTTACGCATCTAGCGGCAAAGTTGTCCGCAAGTTAAGCGAGTACCAAGCTCTCAAGACCTGGTATTTCTGGTTGCGAGATGCAAGATAACAAAGCGATGGACGAGACATCTGACCGTGTTATAGCCTGCCGAGGCGTTGATTGGGAAGGGTTTTAACAAGTATTGAATACTCGACTCTATTTGCTTTAGAGCGGCAGCAGCCACAAAGTACACATCTCGATCGAAGTGATTGAGAGCAGTGATTAAATCAGAAACAGCATCTCTCAACCACAGTTATTACTTAAATTGATTTCTGTTACAGCAATTTCTGCTAGTCTATACGGAAGCTAGCAAGGTATTGCATGGATTTGATTTCACCTTTGGGAGTGGTTGTTCAGGGATCTTTGAGCCAAGGATTAGAAGTACGGCTCAATGGTGAAGTCTCGGTCGAAGATATGCGAGTAGGCAAGTTCCTCGTTGTCCAGGGTAAACGGGCGCGATTCTTTTGTATGCTCACAGATGTCACATTGGGAACTGCAAGCCCTCGAATTTCGATCAATCCTCCCGATCCTAGTAATACCTTCCTCACCGAGGTGTTAGCGGGTACTGGGACTTTTGCCACAATCGCGCTTACACCGATGTTGATGTTTGTGCCATCCGACCCATTGGATATTCTCGTTGCCAGCCCAAAAAAGAGTAAGCGGAAGAAGTCGGAATATTCGATCGAAGCATCACTCAGTTTTGAAGATCCCAGCACATTTAGCCTGTTGCCTGTCAAGACGATCCCCAGTCACTTTAGCCGAGTGTTTGATGCCTCGGAGCGAGATTTTCGGATCGTGTTTGGCTGGGAAGACGATCCACAGAAACGTAACTTTGCGATTGGACAACCGATCGATATGGCAGTTCCTGTTTGTTTAGACTTGGATCGATTTGTTGAGCGCAGTAACGGCGTGTTTGGCAAGTCGGGGACGGGTAAATCTTTTCTGACTCGCTTACTGCTTTCGGGCGTAATTCGCAAACAAGCAGCAGTGAATTTGATTTTTGATATGCACTCAGAATATGGCTGGGAGGCAGCAAAGGAAGGGAAATCTTTTAGTACGGTTAAGGGATTGCGTCAACTATTTCCAGGACAGGTGCAGATCTATACACTCGATCCTGAATCAACCTTACGGCGGGGAGTGCGAGATGCTCAGGAAATCTACATCAGCTATGACCAGATCGAAGTCGAAGATTTGATGCTAATCAAAGATGAGTTGAATCTTTCCGAAGCCAGTTTAGAGAATGCGATCATCTTAAAGAATGAATTCGGCAAGAATTGGATTGCCCGACTGCTAACGATGTCTAATAACGAGATCCAAGAATTTTGTGAACAAAAGATGGGCAGTAAGTCATCGATTATGGCTTTACAGCGCAAACTGACGCGATTGGAAGACATGAAGTATATGAAGAGTAACTGCGCTCAAAATTACATTAAATTAATTCTCGACGCGATCGAAGCGAAAAAACATGTCGTAATTGAATTTGGTTCGCAATCGAATTTGCTCTCTTATATGCTGGCGACAAACGTGATTACGCGCCGCATCCACCATGCCTATGTGCGAAAAGCTGAGAAGTTTCTGCAAACCAAAAATATATGCGATCGACCACCTCAGTTAATGATCACGATCGAAGAAGCACATCGTTTTCTCGCCCCACACACCGCCAAGCAGACGATTTTCGGCACGATCGCGCGGGAAATGCGGAAGTATTTTGTCACCTTGCTCGTAGTCGATCAGCGACCATCAGGGATCGACAACGAGGTGATGTCCCAAATCGGCACGCGGATCACGGCTTTGCTGAATGATGAAAAAGATATCGAAGCAATCTTTACAGGTGTAGCAGGCAGTGGTAATTTGCGCTCTGTCCTATCAAAGCTAGATTCTAAGCAGCAAGCCTTGGTACTCGGTCATGCCGTGCCGATGCCTGTAGTGATTCAGACTCGCCCCTACGATGAGACCTTTTACCGCGAGATCGGGGATGTCCCTTGGGCAGAGATCTCCACATCAGAAGTGCTGCGTGTTGCCGAAATCGCCAAAGCCGATCTGGGTTTCTAACTAGCTGGGACTGGTTCCGATGGATGGGATAAATAACTCAAAACACTTGAAATATACAGGTCACAGCCATCTTGAAGATGAGCCGTCAAAATCCTCACTCTAAGAGGGTTTCAACGATTATTCCCATGATACTGAACCAGTGCCAAGAAATGCAAGCCATGTTTCGCCTAGACGAATGTTTGTATTTGGCAGAATTACAGAAAGTGGTCGATCGATTAAACTAAACTATGATTAAGAAAAACTTTGCACAGAGTTCGATCGGGTTATGTATAAATTGATATGCCTCAAAAGATTCGAGAGCTAAAAAGTATGCTCCTCAAAGCAGGATTTACCTATCGTCCAGCGAAGGGGAGCCATACAGTCTGGATACACGAACTACTCCGAGATATGCCACTCACTATTGCAGGGAAAGATGGGGATGACGCAAAAGCTTATTTAGAGAAAGAAGTTAAACAAAGGCTAAAAAAGCTAGAGGATCTAAAGTAATGTCACACTACAGCATGATCATTATCTGGTCAGAAGAAGACAACAGCTATCTCGTGCATCTACCAGACTTTCCATTTCAAAAATTTCATACACATGGCGATACTTACGAACAAGCCGCAAAGCACGGACAAGAAGTAATTGATAGCTATCTTGAGATGTATCGCGAACAAGGAAAATCTTTGCCAAACCCTAAAAATTCACTGCAAATTTTACAGGTGGCTTAGGATTCAAGATTCAAGCAAGGGATTTAAAAGCTAGCTTTTCATTTTCGACTGTAATCGAGATCGTACTGCCTGGTGGAAATGCCCCTTCGAGGATTTTCGTGGCGATCGGGTTTTCGATTTCGCGTTGGATTGCGCGTTTGAGTGGTCTCGCGCCAAACACAGGATCGTAGCCGATCGTGGCGATCAGATCTTGGGCTGCGGCAGAGATTTTGAGGTTAATTTTTTGATCGGCTAAGCGTTCTTCAATCCGTTTGATTTGTAAACCCGCGATCGATTTGATCTCAGACTTACTCAGGGCATGGAAGATTACGGTATCGTCGATCCGATTGAGAAATTCAGGACGGAAGGTCGATCGAAGCGACTCCATCACCCGACGGCGCATCTCTTCATATTTAGACTCATCATCCAAGACATCGAGAATAAACTCACTGCCAATGTTGCTAGTCATAATAATCACGGTGTTTTTGCAGTCCACTACGCGCCCCTGACTATCGGTAATGCGTCCATCATCCAAAACTTGCAGCAGAATATTAAACACATCGGGGTGCGCCTTCTCAACTTCATCAAACAGGATCACGGAGTAGGGATGGCGACGCACAGCTTCGGATAACTGACCACCTTCTTCGTAACCGACGTATCCAGGTGGTGCACCAATTAGGCGGGAGACGGAATGCTTCTCCATATACTCCGACATATCAATCCGCACCATTGCCGTGTCGGTATCGAACATAAACTGAGCCAAGGCGCGAGCTAGCTCGGTTTTGCCAACACCTGTAGGACCAAGGAAAATAAACGAACCGATCGGTCGGCCTGGATCTTTCATCCCCGCTCTAGCACGCCGAATTGCCGATGATACGGATACGACAGCTTCTTCTTGACCGACGACTCGATCGTGCAGATGAGATTCGAGCTGCAACAGTTTTTGACGTTCTGATTCCAGCAAACTCTTGACGGGAATGCCTGTCCACCGCGCCACAATTTCGGCAATGTCATCTTCTGTGACCTGTTCGCGAAATAGGGTGGAGCCATTGACTCTGGCGCGATCTAGCTCTAGATCGGCATCGTCGAGATCTTTTTCGAGTTCAGTCAGCTTGCCATACTTCAGTTCGGCGGCACGGTTGAGGTTGTAATCGCGCTCGGCTTGCTCGATCTGGAGCTTAATTTGATCGATTTGCTCTTTTAAAGTTTGGACGCGATCGATCGTGTCTTTTTCGGTCTGCCATTGCAGATTCAAACCAGTTTGTTTCTCTTTAAGGTCGCCAATTTCTTGGTTAATCCGCGTTAGTCGTTCCATTGCCGCTTGCGCGCTTTTGTTTTTGTAGACGACGCGGCTTTCTTGCTCAACTCGTTCTAAGGAAGCGTAGTCATCTTCTTTTTGGAGCGAAAGCCGTTCCATTTCAAGTTGTAACAAACGTCGATCGATTTCATCTAGTTCTAATGGTTTGGAGGTGATCTCCATTTTGAGTTTGGCGGCGGCTTCATCGACCAGATCGATCGCTTTGTCGGGTAAAAATCGGTCAGAGATATAGCGATTCGACAAGACGGAAGCGGCAACTAGGGCGGAGTCTGAGATTTTAACGCCATGATGGACTTCGTAGCGTTCTTTGAGTCCGCGCAGGATCGAGATCGTATCTTCGACGCTGGGCTGATCGACAAATACTTGCTGGAAACGGCGTTCGAGTGCGGCATCTTTTTCGATGTATTTGCGGTATTCATCCAAAGTCGTTGCGCCGATGCAACGCAGTTCACCTCTCGCCAGCATCGGTTTGAGTAAATTTCCTGCATCCATCGATCCTTGGGTCGCACCCGCTCCCACAACGGTATGC
>JARCMB010000251.1 GCA_030248825.1 Pseudanabaenaceae cyanobacterium MP8IB2.15
AATTGATGGTGAATGATGTCTGTGAGGGGTTATCAGTGAGGGGTTATCAGTGAGCGGAGCCGAACTGCAAACCCTTGGACTTGAAGGGCTTTGCCCCTCAAACTCCCCATTGGGGGACGAGTGCCTCCCCCAAGCCCCCCGCACAGGTTACGGATCTAGCTTCGTAATCACTTGGTCGTGGCTCCTTTTCCAGATGAGCTTGGTCTGTGATTGTCAATATTTCTCCTCATCTACCCATCTCTACTATAGGCAGAGGGATTGGGACGGGTCTTGCTTTACGTGAGATAATGTCGCTGTCCGAATCAAGGTGACCAATTATGACTCTGGCGATCGCCACGCAACATTTAACTAAACAGTTTAACGAGCAACTTGCCGTGAACGAGGTTGGGCTTGAGATCGAAACAGGTGAAATCTATGGCTTAATTGGGCCGAACGGGGCGGGTAAGACTACTCTGATTCGGATGTTGGCGGCGGTGGAGGAGCCAACGGCGGGAGAAATTTTTATTGCGGGGCAGCGATGGATCAGAGGGCAGGCGAATCCTGAACTTAAGCGTCAGATTGGTTTTTTACCCGATGACTTCCCGCTCTATGAAGATCTGACGGTACGACATTATCTTGAATACTTTGGGCGGCTTTATTTTCTCAATGATCCCGATTTGAGTCAGCGTTTAGATCGAGTTGTGGCTCTTGTCCATCTTGATGAGAAGAAAGATAGTCTGATTGGGACACTATCGCGGGGGATGAAACAACGTCTCAGTTTAGCCCGCAGCATTATTCACCGTCCGACTTTGTTGTTGCTGGATGAACCTGTGTCGGGGTTAGACCCAATCGCTAGAGTCCAGTTTCGTGACATCCTCAAGAATCTGCAAGCTGAAGGTATGACGGTGCTGATCTCTTCGCATATTTTGAGCGATCTGGCAGAATTTTGTAGCTCGATCGGGATTATGGAGTTGGGACGCATGGTGGAAAGTGCGCCGCTTCAAGATCTCTATGCCCGACAAGGACATCAACTTATTTCGATCGACTCGATCGAAGATCTGACGCTCGTTCAAAATCACCTAGTCGATTATCCGCTTGTGCAAAGCTCGGAAATCACGAACAAAGGTAAGCTTTTTGTCAACTTTTCGGGGAACGAAGCTGAGGCGGCGGCTCTGTTGCGATCGCTGATTGAGTCGGGGATCGCGATTACGGAATTTACTCCCACTCATGAAACTTTGGAGAATATTTTCTTCAAAATGGGACATCAAAAGACTTCCTAACAGCTATCTAATTTTTAACTGGAGAAACTATGAACCCCGCTTGGATCGATCGACTTGCTGACTGGAATCCCCAATTTATCCGCGAATGTCGGGGTAGATTAAATACTCGCTCTCTCATCGTCGCGATCGCATTTTCGGCGATCGTCCAAATCATCATCCTATTAACGTATAACCAAATTCGTCAACTTACCAATCAAACGCCCCAAGAGATTTGGCTCAGCGTATTTCGGACATTGACTTGGATATTTCCATATTTTTTGTTTGTATCGGGTAGTTATCTGCTGACTTCAGACATTACCAATGAGGAGAGACGCGGCACTTTGAATTTCATTCGGCTCAGTCCGCGCTCTAGTCAATCGATCCTGCTCGGCAAAATGCTGGGTGTACCGATATTGCCCTATCTCAGTATTGCTCTGTTCGTGCCGTTACATCTAATTGCGGCGATGATTGGTGGTGTTCCATTCGGATTTGCGATCAGTTATTACCTGCTTTTAGGTGTGGGAGCCTTTTTCCTGTTTAGCTTTGCCTTATTAGTGGCTTCGTTTGGCAACACTCAGACCATGCTTGGTTCACAGCAATCGGCGGCAGCTTTTTCGTTCACGGCGCTGACTTTTTTCTTCTTTACACCTCTATTTATGACTTGGAATAATGTGACTAGCTGGTCATTATTCGTAGATATAGATCTATTAAATCCTGGGAGGTCTTGGGAATATGATTTAGAGTGGTTGTACATTCCGATCAGTTCTAATATTTGGTTATCGCATCTATTTACGTTAGCGAATTTAGCGATCGCGACGTTTGGAATCTGGCAAATTTTGCGTAGACGTTTTTATAACCCTAGCGGCACAATTTTAAGTAAGTACCAAAGCTATGGTCTGATCGCCTATGCCCAAATTTTGATGTTTGGCTTTGTCGTCAAAACTCCCAATTTGATCGCACTTTTCATCACTGAAGCGATCGACTTTGGTTTAATTTTGCTGCTCATTTCGGCAATTACGCCGAAGCGTCAAGCCCTCCTAGATTGGGTGAGATTCGATCGACGCAATGTCTGGGATTGGGTCTGGTCGGCGAAAAGCCCTGCCCCAATTGCGATCGCGATTAATCTGTTAATCGTTAACTGCATCTGGATACCTTGGCTATTGCTTGCCCAGTTCGATAATGTGGCATTGGGGTTGATGAGCTTACTGTCTCAAGCTTGCACGCTGCTGATTTACGCGCTGATCGTCCAACTGATCCTAATCCAAAAAAGTCAAAGACCAGCAAGTTGGGCAACTGGGGCGATCGCCACGTTATTGATTCTCCCGCCAATTTTTCTGGGGCTTTTGAGCATTACACCCGAAAAATTTCCCGCGATTTGGATCTTCTTTGGCTATATTTGGGTCTTAGGTGTGTCGCTTACTTCATCGAATGTATCGATCGGTTTTGCGATCGCGATTTTTGGTCAGTCGATCGTGATTGTTTCGCTGGGAGTGATGCTGCGAAATAAGTTGGATTCACTTCGGATCGGGCCCAACTCTGTACCATTAGTCGATCGAAGATCACCCTAAATTCCAGTCTTATTCCCCTTTCCTTGTGAGAGGGTTAGAAGGGAGAGACCAAAAACGCACCATAAAATCAGCCGAAGAAGTGGCGAGATACTTACCATCAGGGCTAAAACTCAGACCGATCACCCAGTCCTGATGTCCTTGAAACAGCGCGAGCTGATTGCCGCGCAAATCCCACAATCTCGCTGTGCCATCCTGAGAAGTCGTCGCCAGATATTTGCCATCAGGACTAAAGCTAACGTTCCTAACTGCACCCGTATGTCCTTTAAACTGGACTAATTCTTTGCCATTCAAATCCCATAACTTTGTTGTCTTGTCTGAAGAGACCGTCGCAATCAGCTTGCCATCAGGACTAAACGCCACCGATCTCACCCAATCGCGATGTCCTTTAAACTGGACTAACTCTTTTCCATTCAAATCCCATAATCGCGCTGTACCATCCGAGGAGGCAGTGAGAATCTTTTGCCCATCAGGACTAAAAATCGCACACCATACCATCACCAGATGCCCTTTAAATTCCGTAATTACCTTCCCCTTTAAATCCCATAATCGCGCTGTGCCATCCGAAGATGAAGTGAGAATCTTTTGCCCATCAGGACTGAATCTCACAGTGTTCACCCAATCTTTATGCCCTTTGAGTTCTTGGATCGATTTGCCATCAATGCTCCAGATCCGCGCAATTTTGTCCTGAGCCCCTGTCGCGATCGACTTACCATCGGGACTAAAAGTTGCATTCCAGATGATGCTGTCATCAGTCTTAATTTCGATTACCTCTTTACCCTGCCGATCCCAAATTTTGGTCGAACCTTCGGAGGAAGTCGTCAATAGTTGGCTGCCATCAGGACTAAAGCTCACACTCAGAACGCTAGTTGGATGAGCTTTGAATTGCGAAACAGATTCTGCTTTAACTTGTGTCGGCAATTGAGCCAGCAGTTGGGAATGAGCGGCTTGAGGATGAGCTAACAATTCGATCGAGCCAGAAATCGATCCAGACATTGAGCCTGATATTCCCCAAAATAATAATGAAATCGCAAGGCTAGTTCTCAAATCTTTTAACGACATGGCTCTTAACAAATACTTGGCTTTAAAAGGATGGGGCATTTATCGTAAACCAAAATGTAGTGACACATCTGCTAGATCGTCGCTAATTGTTAATTTTGTTGAATCTCTGGCGTTTGGCTTCGTAGAGCAAAAGTGCGGCAGCGATCGACACGTTTAAAGACTCAACTTCAGGACTCAATGGAATCTTCACCGCCGCATCTGCCAGTTGAATTAGCTGTTGCGATAAGCCATTGCCTTCGTTCCCCAATAAGATCAGGCTAGGCTGGGTGAAATCATAATCCCAATAAGTGGTTTGAGCATCGGCTAAGGTGGCAACTGCCCTGATCCCTTGTTGCTGTAATTTACCGATCTCGCCTGCTAAATCTTTAGATGTTTGGATTGGGACGCGAAACCATTGCCCTGCCGTTGCTCTGATGATTTTGGGATGAGTTAAATCGACACTATCATGACTGATTAATAAACCATCAGCACCCACTGCCGCCGTCGATCGAATGATTGCGCCCAAGTTACCAGGATCTTGAATCGATTCGAGGGCCAGCCCTAGGGTCTCGATCTGCGGATCGTTCGAGCACTCGATCGGAGCTACGGCGATCGCCCCATCAGGATTAACAGTTGTGGCGATCGATTTAAGTACTTCCTCGCTGACAATTTCGATTCGATCGACAATCGATCGAACTCTCTCATAGAGAACCTCATGAGACATTGCCCAACTCTCTGTACAGCAAAAGATCGATAACGGATAATCCGTCTCGATCGCTTCATGAATCGCATGAGTGCCTTCAATCAAAAACAATTGCTGCGATCTCCGCTCTTTTGTGCTTAGCCCCAACTGTCGGAGCTGCTTCACCAAAGGATTCTGCGTACTTGTCAGCATTACTCTTGTTCTTAAAGTTGAGATGTATGATTTTGAGCTGATGGTTTGGTATACCACCATGCCCACGCAATTAAAACCGTTTGCAACGGTAATCGCCACCAGCGCAGCAGATCGGAATCTGGAATGCCATCAAGCTGAATCTGATTTACCGCCATATTGATATTAGCGGGAAACACAGCTACAAACAAAGCAATTAGTCCCCAAGCTGCGGCACGGCTAACTGGAGGGACTAATAGTCCCACGCCGCCCAAAACCTCAAAGATGCCACTAATATAGACCAGTGCTAAAGGATAAGGGAGGAAAGATGGCACAATTTTCACAAATGGGTCTGGGGTCACCCAATGCAGAGTTCCTGCTGTAATCATAAATAACGCGAGCACGACTCGGAGGAATAGCTTAAGTTGAGGCATGGGATTATTGTTGCGAAAAAACAAGAAGATTTCACGATCTTGACTATTGGGATCGATAACTCTTGTAAGGAATACGCGAACTAGGAGGATTTAGATTTCTAGTTTAGATCTCTTTAGGAATTCAGTAGCTCTGTTTGACCACAATCGATCGAATAAGTTCTTTGCAACCCACGACTGAGTGTGATAAAAAGATAAATAAATCAAAAAAATTATGTCAGAGAAAGAACCAGGAAGTAAGAGTGGGTGGATTATTCCGATCACAGTTGCAGCAGTCGGGGCGATTAGTACCGTTCTAGTCGCGCTTATCAGTAAACCACCAGCACCGCCAACCCCAACCCCAACAGTTGCGGTCATTGGCAAATCAGTTATTTCCAAAGACGGTACAGTCCAGCCAACAGTTGACTTCGCGCTAAAGTCGGAAAAACCACGTCTACGTATAGGAAATACAGCTTCACAAAGCTCGATCGAGGTTTCTAACTTAACCTTGCACTGGTCTTATGAGAAATGCCCTAGACTTGAGACTCCAGAGCCTTCTGAGCCTGATGATATCAAGGAGTATCGATATTCAGTAAATGTCACTGAGAGTTCAGGATCGAAGCTGCTCGATCCTCGGATATTTAATTATGCGGCAGGAGAGATTGATGATTACTTTATCTATATTGAATATCCAGGGAATGGCATATATCATTTCTGGATCGATTTGAACTATGTAGAGTCTGGGGGAAAGACCCCTAAATTATACAAAACTCCAGAAAATCTAGTTAAGGAATGCGACCGTGAGGAGTAAGGAGTGAAAAGTGAGGTCTGATTCGCTTAAGGCATGAGGGGAAGACGAATCAGTTGCCGAAACCGCGACAAAAACACAACTGCTGACATCGCTATACCCAAAAACTGACCAGTCCATAACCCAACGCCGCCCAAACCAAAGTGTCGCAACTTACTCGTAAAGTTTCGAGAAAAAGAGACGATTGGATGCACAAAGTTTCAAGCAATATAGTTCGCAGTAATAGCCTAATTGCAA